>CAYPBC010000407.1:0-2814 GCA_964408845.1 uncultured Thermoanaerobaculia bacterium | reverse complement strand
CGCCCTGCAGAGGGCTGGGAGGAAGGGGTATGGACCACTACGTCCCGATTCTGATCTTCACCCTTGTCGCGATTTCGGTTCCGATCATCATCCTCATGATCGCCAAGGTGGTGCGGTTCGGATCGTACGACCCGGTGAAGGCGGAGCCATACGAGTGCGGCGTCGAGGCCACGACCTTTGCGCTCGACTCCCGCTTCTCCATTCGCTACTACCTGATCGCGGTGCTCTTCGTGGTCTTCGACGTGGAGACGATCTTCCTCTTCCCGTGGGCGGTGATCTTCGACGAGCTGGCGCTCTTCGGATTTATCGAGATGATGGTCTTCCTCGCCATCCTGCTCGTCGGCTATCTCTACGCGTGGCGAAGGGGGGCGCTCGAATGGGCCTGATCGAGAACCGCTTCCAACCGAGCATCATCACCACGACCTACGACACCGTCATCAACTGGGCGCGGCGCTCCTCGCTGTGGCCCATGCAGTTTGGTCTCGCGTGCTGTGCCATCGAGATGATGGCGACGCTTGATCCGCGCTACGACATGGCGCGCTTTGGCGCCGAGGTTTTTCGAGGCTCGCCGCGCCAGGCGGACATGATGATCGTCTCCGGTACCGTGACCGAAAAGATGGCGCCGATGGTCAAGAGGCTCTATCAGCAGATGGCTGATCCCAAGTGGGTCATGGCCATGGGCTCGTGCGCGACCTGCGGCGGCCCCTACAAGACCTACGCGGTGACCCAGGGGGTCGACCGCATCATCCCGGTCGACGTTTACATTCCGGGCTGCCCGCCGCGGCCGGAGGCGCTGCTCTACGGCCTGATGCAGCTACAGCGCAAGATCGACGGCGAGACCATTGCCCGCACCAGGGTTTCGTGAGGTCTGTGATGAGCGACGACAAACCCGTCACACCGCCCGAGACGCCGGAATCCGGGGACGCATCACCGGAACAGGCAGCCGCCCCGGAGACCGAAGAAAAACAACCGCTGAGCGACGAGGAAAAGGCGGCGAAGATCGCCGAGGCGAAGGCGAAGGCGGCGGCCAAGAAGAAGGCGGCCGAGGAGGCCGAGCCCAAGGACCCGTGGGAGGAGAAGCCTGTACCTCCGGCGCATGAGGATGCGGCCGATGACGCCGATGCCGTGGCGTTGGAAACCGAGATCCCGGGCGTCGTGCTGGCCGCCGACCGTTATGCCGGCGACGTCACGCTCACCGTGCCCGCCGGCCGCATCGTCGAGATCTGCGAGTTCCTCAAGAATGACCGTGCCTTCACGTTTCTCGTCGACCTCACCGCGGTCGACTGGCCCGAGCGCGAGGAAGGGCGGTTTGACGTCATCTACTGGATGCACCGCTTCGACGACTCGAAGCGTCTCCGCCTGCGCGCGGTCGTGGCCGAAGATCAGCCGATCGCCAGCGTTGTCCAGATCTGGAAGACCGCCAACTGGATGGAGCGCGAGGTCTACGATCTCTTCGGGATCATCTTCGAGGGTCATCCCGGTCTCGAACGCATCCTGACCTGGGAGGGCTTTAGTGGCCACCCGCTGCGCAAGGACTTTCCCCTCGAGGGCATCGACACCGGCGCCGCCATCCAACCCGATGTCTACCCGCCCGGAGGCGGCCCGCCGCCCGAGGAGGCAGAAGAATCAGAAGGGGGCGCGCCATGAGCGGTCCCGACCAGTCGCTCTTCGACGTGGAAGAGATGGAGATCAACTTCGGGCCCCAACACCCCGCCACCCACGGTGTGCTGCGGGTCAAGATGAAGCTCGACGGCGAGAAGATCATGGAGGCCAAACCGATCATCGGCTACCTCCACCGCGGCACCGAGAAGCTCTTCGAGACCATGGACTTTCCGCAGTGCATCCCGCACACCGACCGGATGGACTACGTAGCCGCGGCGACGAATAACCAGGGCTTCTGCGTGACCATGGAGAAGCTCCTCGGCATCACCATCCCGCCGCGAGCCGCGTACATCCGGATGATCCTTGCCGAGCTGCAGCGGTTGGCCTCGCACCTGGTGTGGCTCGCCACCCACGCGGTCGACATGGGCGCAATCACGCCGTTCTTCTACACCTTCCGCGAGCGTGATGCGATCCTCGACCTCTTCGAGGAGTATTGTGGCGCGCGGCTGACCCTGAACACCATGAAGATCGGTGGCGTGCCCTTCGAGCTGCCCGAGGGTTGGCTCGACCGCTGCTCGGAGCTGGTCGACGGCTTCAACGCCCACGTCGACGAGTACGAGAGCCTCCTCACCGAGAACCGGATCTGGAAGAAGCGCACCATCGGCATCGGCGTGGTGTCGGCCGAGGAGGCGATCGAGTGGGGTCTCACGGGACCTCCGCTCCGTGGGTCTGGTGTGAAGTGGGATATCCGGAAGGTCTTCCCCTACGACCGCTACGACGAGATTGACTTCGAGATCCCGATCGGGGAGCACGGCGACACCTACGACCGATACCGGGTGCGGATCGAGGAGATGCGGCAGTCGGTGCGAATCCTCCGCCAGTGTCTCGACCGTCTGCCCGACGGGCCGGAAATGGCGCGGGTCCCCAAGGTCCTGCGCACCAAGGAGCCGGGGATGGTCTACGGCTCGGTCGAGGCGCCCAAGGGTGAGCTCGGCTATTTCATCGTCGCCACCGAGAAGGGCACCGCTCCCTACCGGTGTCGCGTCCGTCCACCCTCGTTCATCAACCTGCAGGCGCTTCCGGCCATGGTCGAGGGGCACCTCGTCGCCGACCTCGTGGCGGTCATCGGCACCCTCGACATCGTCCTCGGGGAGATCGACCGATGAGGCTCGGAATTAAGAATGAGGAACCGGCAGGAATTAGGAATGAGGA
>CAYPBC010000406.1:0-2814 GCA_964408845.1 uncultured Thermoanaerobaculia bacterium | reverse complement strand
GGCAATCAGAATCGGTGAACCTGAGTCAACCGGAGACGCACGATTGAGAATTCAACCCGACAGGGTTGTGGCGGCGAAGTAGGCTGCGCCGTACAGGGCCGTGCGGTCGTCCAGAATCACCCGCACCGGCATTGACTCGAGCAGGCGACGCATCCTGCCCTTTGCCAGGAATCCCTCCATGAACGCGCCTCCCGTCAGCGCCGGCAGAATCTTCGGCGCGATGCCTCCGCCCACCCACACGCCGCCGGTCGCCAAGATCTTGAGCGCCAGGTTGCCGGCCTCCCCGCCATAGAGACGCGCAAAGAGCTCGAGGGTGCGGGCGCACACCTCATCGCGATCTTCAAGACCGGCCGTGGCGATTGCGGGCGTCGGATCACCCGCGCGATCCGCCTCGATGAACCAGTCGGGCGCCACATTTCCGGCACGTTCGAGCATATAGCGGTAGAGGTCCGCGAGCCCCGACCCCGACAGCACACGCTCCCAGCTCACGTGGCCGCCGTGTCGTTGCCGGAGGAACTGCAGCAGCCCGTCGCCGAGCTCATCGGCGGGCGAGAAACCGGTGTGGCCCCCCTCGCACGCAAACGGCAGCATGGCCCGTCCGTCCCAGTAGATTCCGGCCTCGCCGAGTCCGGTCCCGGCGGCAATCACCGCCCCGTTGCCACACGCATCGTCGCGCCCAGGGTTGAGTTGGCAGAACCCGGCATCCCCCAATCGGATCGCGCCCCAGGCTGTGGCTTCGAGGTCGTTTATGAGCACGACCGGAGATATCCCGGTCTCGCGCTCGAGGGCGTCGGCATCCAACAACCACGGCAGATTGGTGGTTCGCATTCGGCGTCCGGTCACCGGTCCCGCAATTCCAAAACAGGCCGCTCGACACCCCGAGTCCCCTCCCTCGAGGAATTCCGAGAGAATCTCCCCGAGTCCCGAGGCCGTCACGCTCGCAAAGCTCTGCTCCCGGATTCCACGCAGCTCGTCACCTGCGACCTCGAACACGCCAAGCCGCGTCACCGTTCCCCCAACATCGCCCGCCAGGATCTTCACGCCGCCGATCCCTGCAGCCAGCACACACTGTAGGGAGGCAGCCGAAGATCGATGCTTCCGCCGCCCGCATCCACCGATTCCCCCCCGGCAAGATCGACCAGGAGGCCCGGCCGCAGACCGGCCTCGGCCGCGGATACGGAGATCTCGACCTCGTCACCGCTGACGTTGATCAGACACAGAACCCGCGAGTCGCCGCCGACCGCCGTACGGACGATCGAGAAAACTCGGGAATCGAGCTCGATGACCCGCTGCCCCGCGTTGGGGTGGAAGGCGGGCTCGGTGATCCGTGCCTCGAGGAGATCGACATAGGCGCGGGCTATCAGGGCCGGCGCCGACCCGTGCTCCCGCAGCAGCCCGAGGAGCCGGTCCTCCTCGATTCGCGCGCGGTTGATGCTGCGCCGGCTGTCGTCACGGAAGACCGCCTCGACGTCGTTCGGCGCGCCGATCATGCTCGGCAGGTAGATTCCCGGCACCCCTCGCAGCACCAGCGCCACCGCCCTGGAGGCGATGAAGCGGTCGATCTGGAGCTGCATCGGCTCACCGGCGCCAGCGCGGTTGAGGGCTGAAAACCATGTGATGTTGAGCTCATACGGGCTTTCGGCGCCATCGCTGTCGGTCTTCATGGATACGAAACCGCCGTGCTCGCGGACCTGATCGCAGACCGCGAGGATCTCCTCTTCGGACAGGATGCCGCGCGCCCCCATCACCCCGATGCCGTCGTGCGAGTCGAGGAAGTTGAAGAAGGCGGTGGTCGCGGTTGGCGGCTCGAGCTCGGCCGCCCACGACATCAGCACCCGGGCGTCGCCTTGTTGAAACGCGTGCAACACCAGCGGCGGCAGCGCGAAGTTGTAAACCATCTGCGCCTCGTCCGAGCCATCGCCGAAGTAGGTGATGTTGTCGGCGTGGGGAACGTTCGTTTCAGTGACCACCGCGACGTGCGGCGCCACCGCATCGAGCACGTCTCGGAAGAGCTTGATCACCTCGTGGGTCTCCGCGAGGTGGGCGCCGGTGGTACCGACCTCCTCCCACAGATAGGTGACGGCATCCAGCCGCATGAGGTCGGCGCCGTGACGCACGTAGAAGAGCAGGATCTCTATGATCTTGAGCAGAACCCTCGGGTTCTTGAAGTTGAGGTCGATCTGGTCGTCGGAGAACGTGGTCCACACCCAGCGCGGACCGTTGATGGTCTGGTATTCGGACAGCACCGACGAGGTCCGCGGCCGCAGGATCAGCTTCAGGTGTTCCTCGGAGATAGCGGCCTTCGACGAAAAAACGGTGAAAAAATCCCCGTACTCCGGGTTGCCGGCGAGGAACTGCTCGAACCAGTAGCTCTTGGATGAGATGTGGTTGAATACGCCGTCGAACATCAGCTTGAAATCGTCTTCGAGCTCGGCCACGTCCTCCCAGGTGCCGAGCTGCGGATCCACCTCCTCGAAGGCGATGACCGAAAATCCACGATCCGACGAGTACGGGTAGAAGGGCAGTATGTGGACCGTCGTGATGATGCCCTCGAAAAAGTGCTCGACACAATCGGCCAGGGTCTTGAGCGGCGAGCGGTCATCCGAGAGGATGAGATCGCCGTACGTGATGAGCACCACGTCGCGCTCGGTGAATCTCTCGATCGTGTTGAACGTTTCCTCGGCATCAATGATCTCGTCGGTGGCGTGCGCCTGGTGGACGCGGAGGATCCGCTCCAGCTCCTGCCATATCGGCTCGACCCCGTCCTCGCCATAGAGAAACGCCAGCCGCTTCTGCATGCGGTCCGCCAGATCT
>CAYPBC010000405.1:0-2820 GCA_964408845.1 uncultured Thermoanaerobaculia bacterium | reverse complement strand
CTCACGCCTGTCGAAGCTCTGGCAGGATAACCACCCACCCACCGATTGCAGGACAACCGCAGATCACCCAGATCAGCGCAGATCGATGGACCTGAGATCATCTGCGGTGTGGGTCATGGCTGCCGATTTCAGACAGCCATTCACCATCCTTTCACTCACGGCAGGCTGAAGGTCTTTACCAGGAAGACCGCCATCTCGACCCGTGTAACAGGATTCTGCGGGCAGTAGTTGCCAACTCCGCAGCCGGCGGTGATGCCGCGGGTGGCCCCAGCTCCTCGATCAAGGCGAACGCATCGGAGTCGTCCCAAGTGTATCCGAACTCTTCGGGGCCGCCGGTGGCCTGCGGCGCACGGGAATCGCCGGTGGCGGAGGCCTGGTCGGAGCCTGGTGGTCCGGGCGAGGAAAGACCGGCCGCGATCGCCGGTGGACCGGCGAGCGCGACGAGCGCGATCGTCGTAGCGAGAACGGTGATTTGGTGGACGGTGGTTCGCATGACTGGCTCCCCTCCTGTCGTCGCGTCCGCTCCACGTCCATGCCGGCTGGGGCGCGGCACCAAACACGGAGCTCCTTCCCGCGACATGCCCTGTGCTCATTTTGGCGCGCCTGCGACGCGTGGTCAAGGCTGCAAAAAGTACTTTGACGGATTAAAGTGTTTGCGACCGCCTCCGCACGAGCGCCGACTGTCGCCGAAGGCGCCCGGTGTTGACCGCAGAGTGCGATGAATTAGCATAGAGGTGAGACGCGCCGGAGATGAGTTGTCATGAATCGATACGACTACCGCAGTCAAGCCGGCCGGGAGCTGCACCGATGATGAAGCCGTACGTGGGCCTGATGCAGAAGTTCGCGCCACAGACCCTCGCCAGGCAGCCCGAGATGGATGTCGTGATGTACGACAGGGAGCAGGACGAGCAGTTTACCCGGGATGGGCAGGAGGGGAGCCTGGCGGTCCTCTATCAGCTCATCGTGGAGGCCCTCCTCAGGCTCGCACCGCAGGGCGGCCGGGCGCTCGATATCGGCTGCGGTTCGGCGCAACTCCTGTGCCGGATCGCGAGTGAGATGCCCGACATACGCTTCACGGGTCTCGATCTATCGCCGCACATGCTCGAGTTTGCGAGGTGATCGGCGGAACAGTACGGGCTTGAAAACGTCGACTTCCTGACCCATAGCTGGCGGGAACTCGGCGCGCTCGAAAAGGGCGGCTACGATCTGGTGACCTGGCATCTGGCGCTCCACCACTGTGATGACGCCGACGAGGTGGTCCGGGTGATCGATGATGCCACCGAGCTGCTGAGGGAGGGCGGCACGCTCTTTCTCTTCGACATCGTCCGCCCAAAGACCGGGAAGCTCGCCGTCCACCTCGCCGACATGTACAACACCAGATGGGGGTCATGGTACTACCAGGACGCTCTCGACTCCTACAAGGCGGCCTTCACCTTCGACGAGTTCGGAGAGATCCTCCGGCGATCGAAGCTCGCAGGGGCCGTGCATGTCCAGCCGATGGTCTTCAACTTCTGGCAGGCCGCATACCTCAGTTCGCAGTCCAATTCCGCGCCGAAGGCATCGAGCCGTCTCGCGAGCTTCTGGCAGAGGCGGGACCATTTTCTGCTCAAGCTCGCCTTCGGCGGTAGGCTGTGACGGATGATCGATAAAGAGATCCTCAGAGCCGGCGCGGCGGCCATCTCGCCGTATAACACCCAGCCGTGGAGATTCAGGGTCTCCGACGATGAGATCGAGATCTTCATTCTGAGGACCAAGAACTTCTTCCTCAAGCTGCAGGGCGTGTCGCACATGACCCTGGGGTGCCTACTGGAGAACCTCCTCGAGGGCGCCCGCCACCAGGGGTACCGCGCGACCTACGAGTTCATTCCGGGCGTCCTCGGACATGACGCGCCGTGCGCCCGGGTACGGCTGGTCGCGGACGGGGCGCGTCCGGAGCACGACATCGCTCACCTCTTCGATCGGGCGACCAACCGCAGGGCGTACGAGCCGACGCCGTTGCCGGAGGCCGTCAGAGCGGAGCTCCACGCTGCCTGCGACGATCCCAACGTCACGGTGCTCTACTCGGAGGGGGCGGATCGGGACAGGCTGGCGGAGATTCTCTCGAGGCTCGAGCTGGTGAGGATGTCGAATTACAAGATGATTCGAGAGGCCTTCGAATACATCAGACTCACCGAGAGGGAGATGCAGGAACGGCCCGAGGGACTCGACGTGCGGACCCTCGAGCTCGATCCGCGGATCGTGCGGCTCGTGCCTTCGATCCGCGATCGTCGGGTCTACTGGCTGGTCAAACGTCTCGGGGTGGCCGGCAGGGTCGCCGCCCACCACCGCGCAAACCTCGAGGCCAGCGCCGGCATCGTCGTCTACGCCATCGACGACAAGGACGAGGCCGGCTTCGTGCGCCTTGGAATGGTAGTCCAGAGGACCCTCAACCGATTGGCCCGGGTGGGAGTTCAGTCGATGCCGGTCCTCAGCGGCCTCTATCTGCTCGACGTCCTGGACTCGAACCCGGAGATCTTCTCACGAAGAGAAACCAGGATCCTACACAGATCAAAGGACGAGATCGAGCGCTTCTTCGGCCGATCGGAGCGGGACATCGTATTTGTCGTCCGCGTCGGTTACGGCGACCCACCGACGTACCGGCAAGGGAGACGAGAACTCGACGACCTACTGCTCGACCCGAGCGTGAATTGATTCTAACCCGCATTTCTCACCAGCTTCCTGCTGCGGCCAGCGATGCGCCGCACCCAGCAGTGTTTTCTCACTTCGGGGTGCTCGACGTACTGTCAAGTACGACTCCGCGCCCCTCAGATCGAAAACCCC
>CAYPBC010000404.1:0-2825 GCA_964408845.1 uncultured Thermoanaerobaculia bacterium | reverse complement strand
CGGCGGTGGCGACGGCCCGTACTGAACCGAAGGTGCCGCTGAAGGACGGGCTAGCCCGGTCTTCTCACCGGGTTTCGTAGCGAGGGCGGCGAAGGGTAGTCAGATGTTGGGTTTTTCGCGGACCGGGCGACGCAGGCGTAGTCACACTACGTCGAGGAGTACGATCCGCGAAAAGCACGACAGATGGCTGCCATTCGCAGCCCGCAGTAGACACCCGGTGAGAAGATCGGGCTAGATCTGCCCCACCGTCAAAGGTGGTTTCTCGAACGGTGATCTTCCGCACACTCTCTGCGCAGGCAGTCGAGTAGACTGGTTGTTGGGTGTTTATCACCCGTGCACCAATGGGAGGGCGGCTCCCGACGCGAGAACAGCGGAGGTCGGGGAACAAGGGGGTCGTGATGCGAGAAACAAGTTCAGCCCGCCGGATCATCCTCGTCACCGTCACTCTGGCGGTCGTTCTCATCGGATTTGCCTCTCACACTGAAGCACAGGATTCGACCGGCCTCGAGGGTACGGTCGAGGGCGTGCTGACCCTCACCTGGGGTGACGGACCGCCAGAGGAGCCGCAGTCCGTCGGGCCTTTTCCGATGCTCACCGACGATTTGGGTCGCACGGTTCTGCTCCTTCTCGAAGACGAGTTAGTGGCGCAGCTCGGCGGGCTCCTGGCGGTCAACGGGCGCCGGGTCGTCGTGCACGGCTCGTGGGCGTCCTTCCCCGCGGCCTCGTCGTCGCTGGCGACCTTGGCCGTCGACTCCATCGAATTTCCGGAAGGTGTGGCGCCCGCGGCGATCACCGCCGTCACAGGCTCGCAACCGTGGGTGTCGATCATGTGCAAGTTCGCGGATGTTTCCGCCGAGCCGAAGAACCTTGTGTTCTTCCAGAATATGTTCAGCAGTAGCTATCCCGGGCTCGACCACTACTGGCGAGAGGTGTCCTACAACAACGTAAATATTGAGGGCAGCGATGCCTACGGCTGGTACACGCTTCCACACCCTCAGTCGTATTATGTCGTTACGGATCCCAACAATCCGATGGAATTGAGCTACCTTTTCGCAGATTGCGTTGCTGCTGCTGATGCCGATGTCTACTTTCCTGACTTCGTCGGCATAAACCTCATGTTGAACGACACGTTTGGAAGTTGGGCTTGGGGTGGCGGCAGGACGGCAGTACTTGATGGGATGTACAAAACATGGCGAGTTACATGGGAGCCGCCGTGGGGTTACGGCAACATCACGGTGATGTCGCACGAGATGGGCCACGGATTCGGGCTACCGCACTCGTGCTGGGACCCTGGCGCGACCTACGACAACTCGTGGGACGTGATGAGCAACGCATGGGCCCCTTCGGTGGTGGATCCGGTGTACGGCAGGGTGGGCCAGCACACCATCACCCACCACAAGGACACGATTCTCGGTTGGCTGCGGACGCCCGAGAGGGTCGATGTCGGCTCCGGCGGGTCGACTACTGTTAGGCTCGAAAGACTCGCCCTCCCAGACTCTCCCGGGCCCAAGATGGTGAAGGTCCCGATCGCGGGTTCGAGCACAAAATTCTACACGGTCGAGGCGCGGCGGCGTACCGGGTATGACCTGGGTCTGCCGGGAGAGGCAGTGATCATCCACCAGGTCGAAACCACGCGCAACATCGATGCCTACGTGCAGGGGACGAACGGTGGGACGGGCGCGATGTGGACGTTGGGGGAGCTTTTCCTCGACGCAGCCAACGACATCGGCATTGCGGTGACCGGGACCGCCGGCGCCGGTTTCGAGGTGGCGGTAGCGAGTGGTTCAACGATGGCCGCATCCTACCCCCAGATCGACTCCCGAGCCGCCTCCGGCACCAGCTCGAACGTCAACGGGATTTTCGAGCCAGCCGAGACGATCGTCTTCGATCCCGCCTGGACTAACGTCTCCACCGGAACAGTGAGCTCCAACGGCTCGCTGAGCGCCTTCTCCGGCCCGGGTGGGGCCTCCTACACGATTATCGACGGCGTTGCCAACTACGGGTCGGTGGCGTCGGTTGGCACCTCGAGCTGCCGGGACAATTGGAACTGCTATCGCTTGACCGTTTCCGACCCGGCCTCGCGGCCCTTGCTGCACTGGGATGCGACGGTCGTCGAGAGCCTGAGCTCAGGTGCGACGAAGACCTGGACCCTGCACATCGGTTCGAGTTTTTCGGATGTGAATGAGACCAACTGGGCCTACCCCTACATCGAGACGATATTTCACCACGGCATCACAACTGGTTGGACCGCAGAAGACTATGCACCTTTGCTGGTGGTGAAGCGCTGGCACATGGCGACCTTCCTGGCCCGCGCCCTTACCGGATCCTCGATCTTCCCGACTTCGGGTACGGTGCCCGGCAAGGGCAACTACAACTGCACCGCCAGTGGTACGTCTGTCTTCTCCGATGTCGGACCGGGAACCTCGATGTGCAAGGCGGTCCACTACATCGCGAGTCGACAGGTAACGCTCGGCTGCGGTGGCACGAACTTCTGTCCGTACAACAATGTCAGTCGTTGGCAGATGGCGCTCTTCCTCGCGCGAGCCATGACCAGCCGAACCTCCTTCCCGGTGAGCGGCACGGTGTCCGGGATGGGCGACTTCAACTGCGTGGACGGGGGCCAGTCCGTATTCAGCGATCTCAACCCGGCGCACTCCTCCTGCTCCGCCGTTCACTTCCTCGCCACGGAGGGCGTGACTGTGGGGTGCCGTCCCGGGGAGTATTGTCCTTGGAACGGCGTGACTCGAGCCCAGATGGCGACCTTTCTGACGCGAGCGTTCGGGCTGGGTCTCTATCAACCGTAACGCCGACATTAACCCACACTT
>CAYPBC010000403.1:0-2835 GCA_964408845.1 uncultured Thermoanaerobaculia bacterium | reverse complement strand
CAACATCGCATGCAGGCGGGACGCCTGCGCTACAAGGTCGGCGGGCTCGGGCTCGGGAGTTACTCCCACACGCCCGGGATTTTGCGTTTGCATTTGGGGCAGGCGCCCTTTACGAGGTCGTTGGTTATGACCCGGAAGCCGACGCGGCGAATGAGGATCTCGCCACAGCCAGGGCACACGGTGTTCTCGCCCGGGTGCCCTGGAACGTTGCCGAGGTAGACGTAGTTGAGCCCCGCCTCGCGGCCGATGTCCCATGACCGTTCGAGGGTGGCGACCGGGGTTGGCGGCAGATCGGTGAGGCGATAGGTGGGGTGGAAGCGGGTGAAGTGGACCGGCACGTCGGGACCGAGCTTCTTGTGCACCCATTGCGACAGATCACGAATTTCCTCGGCCGAGTCGTTGAGGGTGGGGACCAGCAGGACCACGATTTCGAGCCACACGCCGAGCTCGCGGATCACCTGCAGCGTCTTGAGCACCGGCTCGAGCTTGCCACGGATCTGCTCCTCGTAAAACTTCTCCCGAAAACTCTTGAGGTCGATCTTGATGGCGGCCAGCGACGGCGCCACCTCGCGCAGGGCCTCCTCCTTGATGAACCCGTTCGACACCACGGTCGGCTTGAGACCGGCGGCATTGGCCGCGGCGGCCACGTCGCGGACGTACTCCCAGAAGACCACCGGCTCGCCATAGGTGGCCGCGGTGAGACGGGCGCCGGTGCGTTTGGCGGCTGCCACCAAATCCCGCGGCGGCAGATCATATGCCGTGACCTGCTCCGGCCGGAATTGCGAGATCTCCCAGTTCTGGCAGAACTTGCACTCCACATTGCAGCCGGCGGTGGAAAACGACAGCGCCTGTTCACCGGGCATGACGTGGAAGAAGGGCTTCTTTTCGATCGGGTCCACGTGCACCGCACAGGCGCGACCCCAGACCAGGGTGTAGTAGGTACCACCGCGGTTCTCACGGTTCCCACACATCCCGCGCTCCATGTCGGCGACGGTGCAGGCCTGCGGGCAGAGCTCACACTCCACCCTCCCCTCTTCGAGCTTCTTGTACCACGAGGCCTCGCGCGCCGTCAGGTTGTCACCAGCGGCTTTCGGCGGCGGCGCGGCGGCGCGGAGAAACGGCGGCCCGAGGGCGCCGGCCGCACCCGCGGCTCCGAGCACCACCAGCCGGCGTCGGTCGATCTTCATGCCGACACCACCCTCAGGGATTTTGGATCATCCACCCCGAGACCACGTTCGGCGGACGTCGCCAGGAATCGAACCGGCCGTCCCGCCTCCTCCAGGGTCGGCATGCCGCGCCGCCGGCGCTCGGCCTCGATCATCTGCCACGCCCACAGATCGGCGGCCACCGGGTCGGTGCTTGCCGCCACCAGCCCGAGCTCGAAGGTGGCCCCGGGGCGGTACGCCGGACCGCCGTGGCACTGGGCGACGACGCCGTCGAGCACGGTGAGGCGGAGCTTGTCGCGGATGAAGGGGTGGCGGGCGACATCGGTAATGTAGGGATCGCAGCCGTTCTGGTGGTATTTGTTGGGGTTGTGGATGACGCCGTACCAGTTCTTCATACCCGCAGACACACCCGCCAGGTCGTGATCCTTGACGACCCCGAAGGACACCAGCGCGGTGCACTCGGTGGACACGAAGCGCGCAAAGCACGAGCCGATCGCGCCGCTCGACGACGGCAGCCGGTCGTAGTCGTTGTCAGTGCCCATACAACGGTAGGGCGGCCCCTGTCGGTGGATCTTGAAACCAGCCCCCTCGAGCTCGCGGCTCGAGCGCTCGAAGACGATGATCTTCCGCCGGTCGACGCCCACCCCGGCGAGCAGATCGACAAGAGCTTCGACAAGCTCGACCCGCGGCGACAGAGCTTTTCCGGCCAGGCAGTTGACCTTGATGCCCACAGTGTCGCCCGGCGCAAAGAGTGAGGCCGCCGCCTTGGTTCCCGACTCCACTCCCACGGCGGCCGCCATCGCTCCGGCTACGGCACGTCCGGCCTGTTCACGACTCAGTGGCTGACCGTGCCTCGCCCCGGCCTCCGCCACGCCCACCACGCCAGGCAGCACGACCGGCGCCGATTCCCCGGCCCGGGTGGTCCCGGCAATGGCGCCCGCGCCGAGCATCAGCGCCAGCTCGCGGCGGGTCAATCGCCTCATCGCTCCTCCGCGAAGACCTGGGCGGTGAAAACCTCGAAACCGGCACCGCGGCGCCAGCCGTCCGCCGGCATCCCCGCCTTGCGCGCCAGGTAATCGAGCGTGGTCTCCAGGTCCCAGCCCTGCTCGGTCGCGACCTGGGGCAGGAAGAGGGCACGGTGGCCGTCTTTGGTGAGGATGATGCCGTGGGTTCCTATCTTGATCGCCTCCGGTCCCGGCACGGGGTGGCTCGGCGACAGGATCGAAACCTCGACATCAAGATCGTCCAGCTCTCCGGCCTCCAGCCTCGGAAAACGCGGATCTTGGGCCGCCCACACCGCCGCCTGCACCACAGCCTGCTCGAGCGGCTGCCGCGCCTCGATGACACCCATGCAGGCGCGCAATCGTCCAGGATCGGCGGGCTTTTTGCCCCTGTGGTTGAGGGTCACGAAGGCACCGGCTGGGGCGCGGATGACCGACCCCTCGTGAGGCGTGGCATACCACTCGGCGATGCTGCCGTCATGACTGAGATAGCTCTCGAGGGTTGCCCGGGCAAGCGCCACGACCTGGGCGCCCTGGGTCGATGAAACCACACCGAGGGCCGGCTGCACCTCATCCCGCCAACTCGTCCACGCGCCGAAAAAGGCGACCCCCGCGTAGGTCACCGAAAGATCCCAGCTGCCGGTGACCTCCCCCGAAGTCGTCAGGTC
>CAYPBC010000402.1:0-2848 GCA_964408845.1 uncultured Thermoanaerobaculia bacterium | reverse complement strand
TGACATATCAGAAGCATACGCCTCCTTTCGCAGACGTTAGCTTCCTAAGAGCCTTTGGAATTCTGCGATGCCTACAGCCCCCCATTCAACACCTCCAACATGAAGGCGTACTCGAGCGCAGTCTCGTGGTACTTCATGAAGCGGCCGCTGACGCCGCCGTGGCCTGCGGCCTCCATCTCGATCTTGAAGAGCAGCGGGTTGTCATCGGTCTTCATCGCTCGCAGCTTGGCCACCCACTTCGCCGGTTCAAAATACTGCACCTGGGAGTCCTCGAGCGCCGTGATCACAAGCAACGCCGGGTAGGCCTGCACCTCGACATTGTCGTACGGCGAATAGGACAGCATGTAGTCGTAATACTCGCGCTGCTTGGGATCGCCCCACTCGTCGAACTCGCCTGTGGTGAGCGGAATGTCGTCATCGAGCATGGTGGTCACGACGTCGACGAACGGGACATCGGCGATGATGCCCCGGAACAGATCCGGCGCCATATTGGCGACCGCCCCCATCAGGAGACCGCCGGCGCTGCCGCCCATGGCGAAGAGCCGATCCGGCGCGGTGTAGCCCTCCTCGACCAGAAATCGCCCACAGTCGGTGAAGTCGGTGAAGGTGTTCTTCTTCTTGAGCAGCTTGCCGTCCTCGTACCACCGCCGGCCAAGCTCCTGGCCGCCACGCACGTGGGCGATTGCATAGACGAAGCCGCGGTCGAGGAGACTGACCACAGCCGGCCGGAACCACGCCTCCATGCTCGCGCCGTACGAGCCGTAGCCGTAGAGCAACAGCGGACTTTCCCCGTTGAGCGGAATGCCCTTGCGGTAGACCAGGGAGATCGGCACATGGATTCCGTCGCGCGTCGGCGCCCACAGTCTCTCGACGACGTAATTCGCGGGGACGAATCCGCCCCGCACCTGCTCCCGTTTCATCAGCGTGCGCTCACCGGTCGTCAGATCGAGGTCATAGATCGACTCGGGAGTGTTCAAGGAGCTGTACCCGAAGCGTAGGGTGGAGGTCTCCATCTCCTCGTTGTCATCTACCCAGGTCACATACGTCGGTTCATCAAACTCGATCTCGCGCTCCTCGCCACCGTCCCAGGGGATGATCCGTAGGTGGCGCAGACCGTCGCTTCGCTCGGTGACGACCATGAAGTCGGCAAAAACATCGACACCCTGCAAGAAGACGTCATCCCGAGCCGGGATCAACTCCCGCCAGTTTTTCCTTCCAGGACTGGCGACAGGCGCCTCCATGAGGCGGAAATTCTCGGCATCGAGGTTGGTCCTGATGATGAACCGATCCCCGACATTTGACACGCTGTACTCAACATCGCGCTCGCGGGGGGCGATCATCTGTAGCTCCCCGGTCGGATCGTCGGCATCGAGGAATTGATATTCGGAGGCCAGGGTCTGCTCGGAGTTGATCATGATGTACCGCTCGGATCGGGTCTTCCACACATAGACGCTGAAGGTCGGATCGGTCTCCTCGTAGACCAACACGTCGGCCACCGGGTCGGTCCCCAACTCGTGCCGATACACCTGGTACGAGCGCAGGGTCTCCGGATCCTGCTTGCCGTAGAAAAGCGTGCGGTTGTCGTTGGCCCAGACGAGGTTGCCGGTGACCTCGGGGATCACGTCCGTCAAGACCTCGCCGGTCTCGAGATCGGTGACCCGGATCGTGTACTTGCGGCGCCCGACGGTGTCGACGGCCCACGCGAGGAGACGAGTGTCCGGGCTCACAGCCACCCCGCGCACGGAGCAGAAATCGTGGCCTTCAGCGATCTGATTGACGTCGAGAGTCACCTCCTCCGAGGCCTCCACCGAGCCTTTCTTGCGACAATAGATGGGATACTCGAGACCCTCTTCGAAGCGCTTGTAGTAGTAGTAGCCGTGGTACCGGGCCGGCACCGTCGAATCATCCGGTTGAATGCGATTCTTGAGCTCCTCGAAAAGCTGAGCCTGGAGCTCCTCGGTGGGCGCCATGACCGCGGCGGTATATGCATTCTCTGCTTCCAGGTACGCCAGCACCTCGGGGTTGGATCGATCGCGCAGCCAGTAGTAATCATCGACGCGGACTTCGCCGTGAGCCTCCAGCGAATGTGGCTGTTTCTCCACGACCGGCGCCACTGGGCCCTTCGGCACGCACGACATCAGCAGGACGACAGCCAATGCAACCGCAATAAAAATCGAGAATTTCATCTACCCTCCATCTCCGGCTCAGGCGCCTTCCACCTCTCACCGTTCAGGAAGTATAGAACACGTCAGTCTCGAATTCCCTGCATTCGGAGATCGAGCTCGTGGAAGAATTCGAGGACCGGCGCCTCGTCGAGCTGCCTCGATCTCATGTCGCCATCCATCTGCGACCTGGTCTGCGCGTCCACCTGCACCCTGCCCTTTTTCTCCTCGACGCGGATCGTGAGGTTGACCCTCCTACCGGTCTTTCCCCGCGAGGGTTGGGCGTCGATCCGTCCGCCATTGCGGTTCAGATTCACCAGATAATCCTCGTCCTCGAGGACATCGACAACTGCGTCGATCACCTTGTCGCGGGGCGCGAAGTAGCTCCTCGACCATGAGCTCGAGGAGTCCCCACCGGAGGTGCAGGAGGAGAGAAACAGCAGTGCACCCAGGCACAGGAAAGTGTGAGACGCCTTCATCGCGCGATCATACCAGGAGAACTTCATCGCGGCGTACCGTGAGGACATGAGCTACAACCCGCCCGAGTGATCACTCGACACCACTGACAATCCACCAGGCGGTCCAGCGGGACCGTCTATTTTTTGCCGGTGTCGTTCTTCGGGGCCTTGATCATCCAGATCTCGGTGCCGCCGTTTTCGAAGCGCACCTCGTCCATCAGCTCGTTG
>CAYPBC010000401.1:0-2862 GCA_964408845.1 uncultured Thermoanaerobaculia bacterium | reverse complement strand
GTCGGCGGCGGACCGGTGGTGCTCGGGGCCGATTTCGACGCCATCCCGTTTGGCTGGGACAACGAGTTCCCCGAGCTCGAGACGGCGGTTGATGACTTCAGAATCGACCGCACGCCGGTGCGCAACGCCGAGTTTCTCGACTTCGTCAAGGACGGCGGCTACGAGCGTCCGGAGCTGTGGCGGGATGATGACTGGCAGTGGCGGCAACGGGTCGGCCTCGACCACCCCGTCTTCTGGTCACGCGACAACGGCGGCTGGACCTATCAATCCATGTTCGACAACCTGGCCCTCGATCAGGTCTCCGACTGGCCGGTCTATGCCAGCCAAGCCGAGGCCCGGGCGTTCTGCCGTTGGCGAGACGGGCGGCTGGCGACCGAGGCCGAGTTCCACCGCGCCGCCTACACGACGCCGGACGGGGGCGTTCGGCCATTCCCGTGGGGCGATGAGTCGCCGGCGGAGGGTCACGGCAACTTCGATTTCCGGCACTGGGCGCCGACCCCGGTCGGCTGCTTTGCGGACGGGAACTCGGCCTGGGGCGTCGCCGAGCTGGTGGGCAACGGCTGGGAGTGGACGGACACCGTTTTTGAACCGTACCCGGGCTTCTCCGCGTACATTCCGAGCTACCCCGGCTACTCGGCCGATTTCTTCGACGGACTCCACCACGTCATGCTCGGTGCCTCGTGGGCAACGCCGACCCAGCTCATTCGCCGAAGCTTGCGCAATTGGTTCCAGCCCCACTACCCCTACATGTTCGCCAAGTTCCGCTGCGTTGACGATACGCCGGTCAAGCGGTGAGCAGATTGCGCGCCGCATCGACGGCGCCGCGAAGAAACGACGACACCGCCGACTCCTGGGTCTCGTCGGGCTCACCGAGAATCGACGTTGCGGTCAGCACCGCTCCAAACCACCCTTCGGTGTGCCAGCGACCGCCGGACTCCAGGGCAGGCCCGTCGGCTGGCGGGTCTGCCAAACCGTAAGGATTCACATAGAAGTACGGCTCGGGATATGAGGTATCACCCGGCGACAAACCCACACCGATCGACCGTCCGCTCGAGGCGTCGCCCGTGGACTCGAGCGAGATGATGGTCCCGAGGTCGAAGTGGTGCGGCCAACACCGGACCTCTGTCCAGCCTTCGTCGCTTGATGTGAGCTCGTTCAGAACCAAGTTTCCGTTGGTGAACCACCTCGCCACCTCATCGAACACCGACGGGCCATCCACAGCAAAGACCGCACCGGTCGCCACCGGGTGCTCCGGCATCTCGTAGTCGCGAATCCGAATCGAGCGTGTCGTCAGGGCATGGGTGCGGGCCGCCACAACCTCGTCCAGCCACGAAACCGCCCAGTCGATCGACCGCCCCTCGAGAGCGACATCCTCGATGATGGATCTTCCACCGTCGAACACCAGGAGGGTCATGTCGAAAATCCTCAACCCGGCCGAGAGACCGTCGGGGCGTTGTCGGCCGACCATCGCCTCGAAATCGTCTCGCCAGCCGAGGTTGGCCTGGCTGTCATCGGACACGTGCTCCAGCGCACAGTCCGCAAACGCCATCACCGGCTGCACCGCCCAGTGCAGCTGGAACCTGGCCTCCACCAGCTTTCGGGGATCGATTCCTCCAACGGTGCGCCACGCCGACTCGATTTCACGGTCCATTCTCTACTCCTTCTGATTGTTCGGGCCAGGTCAACGCCAACAACTATGCTTCAAAGCTCTCCACGTTACACGCCATCGGCGACCTCGGCCCACTCTCCAGCCGGCTGACCCTCGGTGGCGACCCCGACTTCAGGTCGACCGTACTTGGGCTACAATGACGAGGCTTTCCTGGGAGGAACCACCATGCGTCAGATGATCATCACAGCCGTGCTCGCCCTGGTCGCTTCGGCTCCCTGCGGGGCAGTGGAGTTTCTCGGCGTCGAGCTCTGCAAGGGCTCGGTTGACACCTCGGTGGTGCTCCCTGTGGGATCGCCCCTGGCCCTCGATAGCGCCGAGATCGGACGCCACGGCGGGCTTCTGATGCTCCTCACGGCGCCCGACGGCGACGTCCTCGACCTCATCGACGACCTGATGGCGACCTACACCGGAAACCGCGGCACCGGGTCCGAGGAGAAGCTCCAGTGGGCGGGGAACGAGATCACGGCGTTTGCCCAGATCATCAAGAAGGGCTACGCCGCTCTCGCGGTCAGCACCACCGACGACTGCCGCGCCGCCGAACCGGCGCCGGACGCCGAAACCGCCACTGTAGAACCGGCCGCACCTGACGCGGCCACGCCTGTGACGGACGAGACCGAGACCCCGACGGACGTCGCCGTCGCAACCGGAGCGGCCGCAAGCGCCGCTGCGGCGCCCGCACCGGCGCCCCCCGCCGCTCCAGAGCCGACCTCGATTGTCGAATTCGGGCTCAAGGGCCGGCTCAAGCACGCGGCTGCCGAGGACGGCCGGGTCGATGTCATGGGAATCCTGGTCAACAACTCCGGGTCGTCCTATACGGTCGCCAACTTTGACCTCAGCCTCTATGACGCCGCGGGCGAGCTGATCTGCGTCGACGCCATCTCGGCGAGCGAGCTGAGGGACGGTCAGGAGCGGGCGTTCAGAGACTCCATCCGCTGCGCCGATTACGCGCCTGACGAGGTGGCCGGATGGAAGCTCCAGTACGCCGGTGGGCAGTAACCCGCATCATTTATTAGGTTTCGTGGCGAGGGCGTGAAATTCTGCGTCTCCTCGGATCTTTAGGCGACGAGGCGCCGCCCGCGTACTCGATCGTGATCGGCGACGCCGAGCCGCGAAGCGGCGAAATATACATAGCCTGGGGCGTCAACCCGCCGGCGGCAGCGAGTCGTGGCCGAGGCCGGGGATCGCCGGCCATC
>CAYPBC010000400.1:0-2870 GCA_964408845.1 uncultured Thermoanaerobaculia bacterium | reverse complement strand
ACCGCGACCATCGTGTCGCTGCGCTCTCCGAGCCCCAACACGGCATCGACGCTGGTGATGGCCATGATCGGCTGGACCCGCTCGACCCGCACCTTTATCATCGACGATGGCGTGCCCGACGAGTTCGAAACGACCTACTGGTCCGACGAGTCCCTGGATCACAATGACCTGCCGGTCTGCGGCTTCGAGAACGGCGCCGCGCTGTCGTCGGATGGCTCGGCACTCTTCCTCAGCCGCAACGCCGTCCACCAGGTCTTCGACCTCCAGGATTGCCTGCAGCCGACGCCGGCGGTGGCCGATCTGAACATCATTCCGTCCGAGGTCTTTCCCGGAGACACTGTCACCGTCATTGACAATACAGCCGGCCAGGTGGACCGCCTGGCGATCTGGATCACCGAGGAACCGGCCGGCACCCTGGTAGCCGGGAACGCGACCCCGTCGGCCACCAACCCGCACGAAATCGATTACCAAATTCCGCAGAACCTGCCCTGGGACGTCGGCTATCGGGCCCACATCGTGGTCGAGAGCGACGACCTGCCGCCGGCCGATCCATCCTTCGACACCGATATCAGCATCAACCGCGCGCCGCAGGCGACCATTGCGATCGAGCCGTCGGCGGTGATCGTGGGCGAGAGCGTGACCCTGACCGCGACCGCCGAGGGCAACCCGGACGCCAACCCGTACACCTGGACGATTGATCCCCCAGCGAGCCCGAGCTTCGACCGCAACGGCTCACCGGCCATCGTCACCCTCGACGAGGCCGGTGCGTGGGACTTCCACCTCACGGTCGATTATCTGCACGGCACGGCGGCCGGTGGGGCCTACCAGGCGACCGCCGACATCACCGGCTTCGACGTCACCTCGGTGGCGGCGGACTTCACGATCTCGCCCGCGAGCCCGCTCCACACCCAGGACATCATCCTTGACGGCTCGATTTCGAAACCGGTGGGCGGCAATTTGAGCTATGCCTGGACGGTCGAGGAGGTCGACGGGCCCGGCACCTACACCGGCTGCCCGGAGGTGGCGGTGTGCACGATCCCGGGCGGCTCCCTCCAACCGGACACGTGGTACACCGTCGATCTCACGGCGACCAACAACGACGACGGGGCGACATCTTCGATATCGCAGAATGTGTTGGTGGGCGACGGCAACGTCCAGCCCACAATCAGATTCCGGCCAACGGACCCCGAAATCGGTACAACCGTGGTCTTCGCCATCGACGGTGTGCCGGGAGACATCGACAAGGCGAACTGGACCATGGGTGGGACCGGTTGCGACGGGTTCGATCCGACCCCGGAGTGCATTCCCTCGCTCTGGAACGACTGCAAGGCGCTCGCCTTCGAGTACGCCTCGGGCGGCACCAAGACGGTCGGCCTGACCGTCGAGGTGGGCAGCAACACCTTTACTGCTGAGCCTGTGTTGGTGAGCGTGGCGTGGAGTGGCAGCTGCGACGCCAGCGGTCTCAGCATCAGCTTCAGCCCCACGAGCCCCGAGATCGGTGAGGACATCGTCTTCACCCTCGACGGTATAGTCGGCACCATCGAGAAGGCCATATGGAACTTCGGCGACGCCGGTTGTGACGGCCCCTCCACCGATATCTGTGTGCCCAACCTGTGGGACGACTGCTCGGCGATCAGCTTCTCCTATGCCTCTGGCGGGGCGAAGTCGGTCAACGTCTCCCTCGAACTCTCCGGTGGCGGCGTCGACAGCGCCGGTCCAGTGTGGTTGACGGTGGCGTGGAGCGGCAGTTGCAGTGGTAGCGGTGCCAGTTGCGCCAATGTACTCCTTGAACCTGGATTCGAGGGAGGATCGGGATCGGCATGGTCGGAGTATTCGTCCAACGGCTATAACCTCATCACAATGAATCGACCTCGGTCGGGGTCCTTTTCGGCGTGGCTGGGCGGCAATGACGACGAAGAATCGTCCGTGTGGCAGGTCCCGCCGATTGACGCCAGGGCCATATCAGCCACGCTCTCATACTGGTACTGGATGGAGTCGGAAGATATTTGTGAGCATGACAAAGGCGGGGTAACGGTCAACGGATTGCTGGCCGACGGTCATGATTTCGATCTTTGCCTCAACACCAACACCTTCGGTTATGTTCAGTCTGAAATCCTCGACCTTCTTCCCTATGCTGGCACAACCCCTGAGATTCTATTCTTCGCGACTACGGATTCTTCGGAAGTTAGCAGTCTCTACATCGACGACGCGATTCTGGAGGTTTGCATCCCAGGTGTTAAAGTATTTTCCGATGATTTTGAGTCCGGCGATGCCTCGGCGTGGTCGAACACGGAGCCGTGAAGACATATTTCGATTGGCTGTAATGGTGCCGTAAGGGTGCCGGGCACCATGGCCTTGGTGTTTCGCCTCGTCTATCATCCTCTGAACACCTCGCGATTTTCGAATCCGCCCAGTGAATCCTCGCCCGGAAGCCCACGTCCTCAAACCTCCGCATCGCCGTCCTGCTGACGGGCCTACTCGCGGTCTCGAGGTGCTTGTCGAGGTGCATGTCGAGCCCCTCGTCGAGTTCCTTCAACGGTCCCACGATGCCGAGCTGGAGCTCGGCGGTCCCAGGGCCGCCATCGGCCACTCGCTGATCCTGGTGAGTCGCTTCCAGCGAGTGCGGTGGCGGCGGGGTTGAATCGGGCACGGAGACGAGACGGGAATCGCCGCCTCTCGGCGGCGATAATAGATGGTCGGGACGCGGAGATTTGAACTCCGGACCCCCTGAACCCCATTCACAAACGGGAGTTAAGCTGAGTCCGTCTGAGTAACATAAGTCGGTTATTTCAGATGATTTTAGATTATTTGAGAAACCCTGAGTAATGAAGAGTTTTCGTTTGAAAGGGGGAGTTTCGGGGGAGCCTACC
>CAYPBC010000399.1:0-2870 GCA_964408845.1 uncultured Thermoanaerobaculia bacterium | reverse complement strand
CAGCGGCGGCGGGTTCCTGGGGTCGTACTCGGAGGCGGCGATATCGCTGAGCAGTGGTTTCTCCCAGTGCTCGACAAAGCCATGGGCATCGTACTCGGTGAGCGCGAATCCCTGCCCGCCGTGACAGACCGTACAGCCGAATTCCTCCAGCCGGTGGTCGTCAAAGATCTCGGGCATCGGATGGGTCGTCCACGGCTGCTCGACGTCCTCGAGCTCTTTCCAGGTCACCCCGAGGTGACAGGTGGTGCAACGGTCGACCCGGTCGAGCTTCTCGACCCAGATCTGCTGGATGCCCGCGGGCAGAGTTGCCGGGTCGGCATTGGCTACTCTCTCGGCGACGATGGTGCGGAACTCCGATTGGTAGTACTTCCAATCCGGTCCGGTGTCGTACATGATGGCGGCCACGCCGACCGCGAGGAGCGCCACCGCAGCGATGAGGACCAGCAGAATCTCGCGCTGAGGAATCTTTTTGATCATCGGCTTACCTCACAGCACCGTCGGATGAGTCGGCCACGCCTGCCACGGCCAGTAGAAATCCCAGTTCGGCCCGCGCAGAGCCGTCCCCGTGTATGTGAGAAGGACAAACGCGATGATGAACGCGCAGAAGGTGGCGATCGCCGCATAACGCGTTGACGAGGTCTTCTTCAATACCACGAAGTACATGCCTGCGAAGAGGAGAAGGAGGAAGGTCGCGGGGTTGACGAGATCGAAGAAGAGCTGACTCTCGATCTTCGGAAAGATGTCACGCATGGGGGCGAGCAGCGCGATTGCAAGACACCCGACCGTGGTGACCAGCCCGTAGAGGAAACCAAAGATGCCCCATTTTCGGCCGGGACCATCGGTGAACCAGAACCCGATTCCCTTCTGCTCGCGATCCAGGAACGGAATGAGCATCAGGCCCAGGATGACGATGGTCGGGATGATGACCCCGCCCATGAGGGCAGAGTACCCGACCATTTCCTGCAACCCAAGGAAGTACCACGGCGCCTTGGCCGGGTTGGGGGTGACCTCTGGGTTCGCGGCCGCCTCCAGAGGAGCCTGAACGACCAATGACAGACCGATCGAGACCGCCACGGTCAACAGGGTAATGAGCAGTATCCGGACGATGAGGAACGGGGTCGACGGCACCGAGTTGTCCTCGTTGAGCGTGGTCGGGTCGTTGACCTGGACCGTGGTCCCGCTGGCGATGCCGAGGACGCTGTAGGTCTTACTCTTTTTGGGCGCCGCCGGTTCCCGAGCGAGCGCTTCCTTACGGTCCTGCTCGACGATGGCGAGGCCCCCGTCCTTGCGGATCCGCCACATGTGCCAAGCTGCTACCGCGAAGAGCACAATCGGCAGGAGCGCACAGTGGAGAACGTAGAACCGAATGAGGGTCGGTTGGCCGATGATCGTGCCGCCGAGTAAGAACTGTCGTATGGCCTCGCCCACGAGAGGAACAGCGGCTGCGATATTGGTTCCCACCGTGATCGCCCAGAAGGCGAGCTGGTCCCACGGCAGGAGGTAACCGGTGAAGCTGAGGAGCAGCGTCAGCACCAGCAGTGTGACCCCGAGCACCCAGTTGAAGGGGCGCGCCGACCGTACGATCTCGCCGGCTTTGTAGGAACCGGTGAGAAAGACCCGGAACATGTGGAGGAAGACCAGCGCCACCATGAGGTGGGCGGAAATTCGGTGCAGGCGTCTGAGGAGCCACCCAAAGCTCACAGTGTTGTCGAGGTCCTTGATGCTCCAGTAAGCACGTTCGACTGACGGAACGTACAAGAACATCAGCACCACCCCGGTCACCGTCAGGACCAGGAACACGATGAAGGTGATGGTGCCGAGGTATAGCGAGGCGGAGACGGCCAGGCTGCGAAGAGAGACTCTGTTCGGGAACCAGTGGAGCAGGAAGTTGGCGACGATGCCGCTGCCCGCTTCGCGGTTGGACTCCGGCCGCCACGGCCAGATCAGCTTCTGCCACGCGTCCTGGAATTTGAAGAGACTCATCTAGACCACCAGTCTGAAGTCGCGGGGAACGTTGGTCGCGGTATCCACGACCAGCTCTCCGGTGGCGGGCGAAAGTTCGAGGTGGAAGCACGTGAGCGGGCGGGGTGCGGGCCCTGCGAAGTTGGTCCCTTCGCCGCGGAACTTCGAGCCGTGACAGGGGCAGTGGAACTCTCCCAGGGCGCGGTAGCTGAACTGGCGGACCGTTTCTTCCTGAGGCAACGTGAAAGGAGAGAACTTCACGGTGCAACCGAGATGGGTGCAGATGCCGGAGATGGCGTGAAAGCTCGAGCTCTCGCGGAAGAGGAAGATCCGGTGCTCCTCCAGGAAGGTGACGCCCTCCTGGAAGCTCCCGGGATTACCGATGCGGAACCTTTTGGGAGGTTCATAGAGAACGTTCGGCACCAGCGACCGCAGGAGCGGCCAGCCCGCGATCAGCGCCCCGATCGCGGCGACCGCCGCGGTCAGCCGCCCCAGAAAGCCTCGACGTGTCTGATCCAGACCGCTGTCTGGCGAGACCTGAACTCCGTTGTCGACCGTGTCTGTTGATGCCACTGCTCTCACCCCGTTGATTCGATGAAGTTGAAACGTTCCATGGTCATCGCCTCCGTCGGACAGCGCGCGGCGCACAGACCGCAACGGATGCAAATGGTGTCGTCCTTGAGCAGGACCGTCATCGGTCGATCGGCGTCGTGACCGTAGGTTTCGAGCGCCCTCTCGAGCTGCCCGGCGGGCATGTCCACCTGTTCGAGCGGTACAAACGTGAGGCATTTCTCCGGACACACATCGGCGCAGCGGTTGCACAGGACGCACCTCAAGGGATCGTAGATCGTGTCGATGTGGCAGGCCAGGCAGCGTTCGGCCTGGGCGCGGGCCTGCTCCTCGGTCAT
>CAYPBC010000398.1:0-2889 GCA_964408845.1 uncultured Thermoanaerobaculia bacterium | reverse complement strand
TTCTCGGCGGCCTCGTTGCGGAGCACTCGCTCGGTGTTGCGGAGCGAGCGCATCACGAACATGGTGTCGGTCTCGGAGGCGTCCACGAACCATCGCTTGACGTTGATGTGGGCGGGCGCCTCCTTGGTCGCGACGAACCGGGTACCCATGTTCATGGCCTCGGCGCCGAGGGCCAGCGCGGCGACCAGACCGCGGGCGTCGGCAAAACCGCCGGAGGCGATCACGGGGATCGAAATGGCGTCGACCGTCACCGGGATGAGCACCAACGACGTCACGTCCTCCTCGCCCGGGTGGCCGGCGCACTCGCAGCCGTCAATGCTGACGTAGTCGCAGCCGATCGCCTCCGCCTTGCGGGCGAAGCGGACCGAGGTGCATTTGTGGATGACCTTGGCGCCACCTGATTTGATGTGGTTCATGTAAAGCTCGGGGTTGCGGCCGGCGGTTTCGACGATGCCGATGCCCTCGTCAACGATGACGTCGATCAGGCTGCCGTAGTCCTTTGGAATCAGGGTCGGCAGAAAGGTCAGGTTGACCCCGAACGGACGGTCGGTGAGGGCACGGGTTCGCGCGATAGCATCGGCAAGGCCCTCCGCGGTCTCGAAGGTGAGGGCGGTCAGGATCCCCAGCCCCCCGGCTTCGGACACCGCGGCCACAAACTCGGGCTGCGAGACCCACATCATCCCGCCCTGGATGATCGGATGCTCGATACCGAGATCCTCGGTCACCCGAGTCTTGAAAACCTGCGCCATGTATCCTCCTCGGCGGTCTCGATACTGTTCAGCGTAGAAGGTACCACGGTGGATCTGGGCGGGTGAAACGTTCAACGTTCAAACGTTCAACGTATCGCGCGTCAGTTGAGGTAATACTGCTGAAGCATGTCCAAGAGCACCGCCTCACGCTCGTCAGGCTGGATCGAGTCGTCATCCTCAATCTGGGCGCGAAAGCCGGCGATGATCCTCGAGTCGACCATCTGCAGCACGTCCTCGGGCCGTGCCACGCCTCCCCGACGACGCAGGGCTCTGGTCATGCTTGACGACAGCCCGTCTGTATTGACAAACCATGCGCGCTCGATCCTTCCGGGCTCGATGAGGGCCCCAGTCAGATTCGCCCCCGTGAGGTTGACGTCGTTCATGCTTGCCACACTGGCGAAGTCCGAGCCTACCGCTGATGCGAGCGTGAAATCCGCGCCGTCGAACCGAGCTTCTGGAAAGCTCGATGCGAAGAGATTCGCCTGGGCGAGCTCGGCGCCGGCGAAGTCGGCGAGCCGGAGGCCCTCGATGCGGATCAGCGACACATCGACCATGATTGCCTCCGAGAAGTCGGGCGCCTCGCCGTGGATCCCGGTGAGGATGGCGCTGGAGAGAATCGCGCGATTGAACGACGCTCTGCTGACATCGGCATCTGTGAGGTTTGCTCTCGGCATCTCGGCGAGCCAGAATTTCGCATCCTCCAGGTTGCAGTCGGAAAAGTTCGTCTCGGTCAGCTCCGCCCCCGAGAAATCGGCCGACCGGAGATCAAGCCCGGAAAGGTCCTTCCGCGACAGGTTGAAGGTCAGAAAACCGGAGTTTTGGTGAAGGCCGTTGTACTTCGTGACGTCCTCATTCCGGAGCAGAGTCATAGCGTATTCCATGTGGTGGTGATAGAGCATGGGCATGTACCGGGTCGCGAGGTAGTGGCTGATTTCGAGCGGAACGCCATCCTCCATAGCTGACATGGCTGCGGCGAGCTCCTCCTCCATGAGAGCCGCGATCTCCTCGAGCTGGCGGTTGTGAAGGCTCCGCTTCCAGTGCGAAACGTGCATCAGACCGTTGATCTGGTTGTACGCCATCGCTCCGACGACGGTCGCCGCGATCCCAAGCATGAAGCCGAAGACGATCCCTTCCCACCGCGAGAATTGTTCGTTGAAATTCATCACCGCCCTCCTCGGATCGATGGTAGCAGGCTGCTGGACGTTGGAACGTCGGAACGTTGAACGTTGAACGTTGAACGTTCCACCTACCCACCCGGTACAGGCGGGACAAAACCCCACAATAGTGGTCGGAATGCGCTGCCGGCATCTGGGGGTCATTCAGCTCATCACTCTATACGCTGGTTCGGGATGACGGAGTAGGGGTCCGTTCGGGCGCGGGCGCGGGCGCAGACGCGGGTTCGAGCCCCAAGCCCCAAGCCCCAAGCCTTTCTTGCCCGGCGCAGCCGGGCAAGAAAAAACCGGGCCTGGCGGCCCGGAAAGAAAAGGGGAATTGTACTGGTCACGGAAAGCCGGAGCTTCCAGCGACGTTGAATCGAATGTCCGTTGTTGCGTTGGCCTGCTCGCTGAACGCGAGGGCTACCGCACCAGCGGAGCATCGACGAGGCTATCGCGTCTGGGCGAGCAAATCAACCCTTCCCTGCCGCAGCCAGATGGGCGTCGAGATAGACGAAGTCCGGGGTCAACGTGCCGCCATGAACGATCACCGCGCCCAGGAGCTCCGGAGGCAGATCGAGATCCGAAAACGGGACCTTGAAGTCGGCTCGTGCGAGCGCGGGCAGGAAATGGGCGAGAGCGTCGGAAAACTCCTCCGACGCCTCGCGCGGAAGCTCGGCCGGCAGGATGTCGACGGCCAGCACCACCGGACCGTCGCCCTCGACGCCGGACTCGATGGTGTCGGTCTGCGGCTGATAGACATAGACGGGGTCGGATGGTTCGGTGCACTTGAGGGTGCACTCGATGGCGCCCTCGACATCACACCCCAGGTCGCCGATCACCTTGAGCCGAGGTTCAGAGCCGGTGGCGAACAGGGTGCGCAGCTGTTCCTTGGTCACCAGCCGTGGGTAGCGTTCATCCCAGTAGGTGCAGTTCATGAGCACGGTCAGGTAGGGGAGGTACTTCTCGAAGGACGGGGTGTATCC
>CAYPBC010000397.1:0-2891 GCA_964408845.1 uncultured Thermoanaerobaculia bacterium | reverse complement strand
TCGTCGTCTTGAGCATCGCCGCCAAATCCGCTGTGAAATGCCGTCCGCCCACCGGAACCGCACCGCTCGACGCCACCGAACCCTCGGCAAACAGCACCCATTCGGTGGTTGCATAACCCATGTCGAGGAGCAAGCAGCCAAGCTCCTTCTCGTCGCGGGTCAGCACCGCCTCCGCCGCCGCAAGAGGTTCGAAAACCAGCTGTTTCACGGCCACAGCGGCGTGGTTGATCGCCTGCTCCACCGTTTCGACGTGGGTCCGGTTGGCATATAAGACGTAGGCGGTGGCATCGAGACGGGTCCCCGGCATCCCCACCGGGTAATCCATTCCCGCCTGGCCGTCGAGGGCGAAGCCGCACGAAATAATGTCGAGGACTCGATAATCGTTCGGAATGGAAACCTGCGCGCAGGCGGCCAGCGCCCGCTGCAGGTCATCCGCGGTCACCGTATGATCACGACCGGTGACCGGCACCGAAGCGGTCGACGGAACGCCCTGGATTGGAGTGCCTCCGATTCCAACCAAGGCAACCTCGACTGGAATCGACGCCATCGCTTCGGCCTCTTCGGCTGCCAAATGTACCGCCTCGGCAACCTCCTCGAGGTTGGCGATGACGCCCTTGCGGGCGCCATCGTGGCGAGCCAACCCACAACCACGCACGACCAGTTGCTCGTCCTCCATCTCACCGACCACCACCGACACCACTGAGGAGCCGAGATCAATTCCGACCAGCGGGCGGGTCTCGTTCATGGCCCACCCCCAACCACCATCCGGTCCGGACGCCGCACATCCGCCCAGGTCTGCGAGACCGATCCCGCAGCGAGCGCCGCACACCAGGCCGCCTCAGACGCTGTTCCCTGTGGGCGCACATGGACAACAATGTCCTCATGACCGTTGGCCGGAACGAGGAGAAGCCGATAATCGGCCGGTGTGATCCTTCGAATCCCAGTCACCCGGCCGCCGGTGGCGTTTTCGATACGGCGCGCCGACGTCAGCCCACGACCCCGGTCCTTTTCGCCCACGAAATCCTCGAGGACGGGCGAGACGGGCGCCTCAACCACTCCAACGAATCGGCCGTCGCCATCGATACCGTGCCAGTTGCAGCCGATCCAGACACAACCTCGTGGTTGCACATCGCTGGCCCGGACAACGATGGTGGCGGGCAGCTCGAGCTCGACCTGCACCTCACCGACGCCCGGCCACACGTCGATTCGATCGCGGATGGCCTCGAGGTCGAGTCCGAACGCCGGCTGGCCGACCAGTTCGCGCAAATAGTCGACCGTTACGGCCGGCAAACGCGGGAGGTCGTCCATCCGCACTTCTTCGATGCGCCACCGGGGCAGGACCAACAGCATTACGGGCACCATCGTCAGGAGAACGAATCCGCGCCGGGATCGACGTCCGGCAACCGGAGGCCGCAACCGTTCGGGGAGGAAGAGGGGAGCATCCACGCTCATAACGCACCCCCGAGCCAGGCAGCCGCCAGTCGATCCACGTCGCCGGCGCCAACAGTGAGCAGAACATCGCCCGGCCGCACGATCCCCTCGACCTGTGCCAACGCCTGATCGAGCAGCGGGCCCGCGATCACCTGCGGATGCCCGAGACGTCTCGCCTCTTGAACCACGAGCTCGGAGCTGACGCCGGGGATCGGTTGCTCCCGCGCAGGATAGATGGGGAGTACGACTGCCACCTCCGCTCCCATCAGGGCGGCCGCAAAACGATCGGCGAAATCGCGGGTGCGGCTAAAAAGATGAGGTTGGAAGACAACCACCAGCCGGCGCCCTGGCATCGCCTGGCGGGCCGCTTCGAGCACCGCGTCGATCTCGGTCGGGTGGTGCGCGTAATCGTCGACCACCGTGACCCCATCCCGTTCGCCAAGGACCTCGAAGCGGCGGGCAACGCCACTGAAGCTCGCGCACGCACCCGCGAGGTCCTCGAAATCGAAATCGAGCTCGAGGCCGACCGTGATCGCGGCGAGGGCGTTGAGGACGTTGAAGGCCCCCGGTAGGGGTAGGCTGACCTCGCCGAGGCGGCGGCCGCTCCGAGAGACGGCAAAGCGGGTGCCACCGACGTCGGCGGTGACGATCTCGAGACGCATCTCCGCCTCGGGCGAGGCGCCGTAACCGATGAACCGGCGTCGTAGACGATTGCGAAGCCCCCACGCACCGGGATCATCGGCGCACAGGATGACCGATCCGAAAACCGAGGCGCGGTTTGCAAAGGAGGCAAAAGTCGCCGCGAGATCGTCCTCGCTGTCATAGCAGTCGAGGTGCTCGGGCTCGAGGTTGGTGACCACCGCCAGATGGGGCGCCAGCTCGAGGAATGAGCGATCGAACTCGTCGGCCTCGCACACCAGGATTGGGGCCTCGCCGACCCTGGCGTGGGCATCGAGATCCTGTACGCGGCCGCCGACGATCACGGTTGGATCGGCGCCAATCGAGGTCAAGAGGTGGCCGATGAGGGCTGTAGTGGTGGTCTTTCCGTGGGTACCCGCAACCGCCACCCCGCGCCGCTGCCTCATGAGCTCGGCCAGCATCTCCGCACGCCGGACGACAGGCATCCCAAGCCCTCGGGCCGCGATAAGCTCTCTGTCGTCAGACGCCACCGCGGCCGTGACCACCAATGCGTCAACTCCCTCGAGGTGAGCCGGGTCGTGGCCACGACGGATGACAGCTCCCAGCTCGGTCAGCCGCCGCGTGCGCTCGTTGTCGGCGAGATCACAGCCGCTCACCGCCACCCCTTCGCCGAGAAGCACCTCGGCGATGCCGCACATGCCGACGCCGCCGATTCCCATCAGGTGGAGGTGGTGCACTTTCATGCGCCGCCTCCCACGGCCCAGACTCTTTCGGCGATTCGCGCTGCGGCCCCCGGCAGGGCCACCTCGCGCGCTCGAGCA
>CAYPBC010000396.1:0-2899 GCA_964408845.1 uncultured Thermoanaerobaculia bacterium | reverse complement strand
ACGTCCTTCACCCATTCGGGTGATGCCTGTCTTCACCACAGGCCATATCTGATAATGTGAGCGTTCTATTCGAGGAAACAGCCGACGGGCAATAATGTCTCGATTTACAGCCGGGCGGTGTGGGCATGATTCAAGAAGGCGCGGAGGCGTCGGTTCGTGCAGAGCGAGAATACCGTGTGCGTTCGGAGTTAATTGGGGCGACATGCCCGGCGGGCCGAGGTCGGCTTCAATCACCGTCTGACGGCGATCTGTTAGCCACCGCGACTCAGGTCGGAGTCCCGATGGATCTTTTGACAGGAGTCCGTCACGCAGCGGCCGGCCACGCATTAACGGAAGGATGTCGCGCTGCAATCCGACGGTAGAGCATTCGTCGGTAGGACATCCGCGGGCACCCGATCCGGCCCGTCGGGATTCGGGTATGGACTCACAAGGGGGTGAACATGGTCACGCAGGCACATCATTGTCCTAATATTGCCGCGATGCGGATGCTGTACGGATTGGCGCTCGGCCTACTTGCCATGGTGCCGCTGCTGCTGCCCTCGCCGGCCTTCGCCCAGGGCACGGCCGAGGGCGAAATCGAGGAGCGGGCCGCGCCGGTGGCCCGCAGACACTGCATCGGCGGCACCAGCGTCGGCGATCTTTGCAACGATGACACCGACTGCCCGGGCTCGGCCTGCACGGACACCAACCTCTTCAGCCTGTCGGTGGCTGTGCACTACGACGCCCCGCCGGCGGACCTGACCGCCATCCAGAATTTGGTGACCAACGCCTCCGCATCGATCTTCGACGCCACCGACGGGCAGGCGGAGATCCGCTTGGCGACGATCCACAACAACGCTTTCGGCACCAATGATGCGGATCTTCGGATCTATCCACGGACCTGCTCCAGCGGAACCAACATCGGGGCTGCGTGCGCCGCCAACAACGACTGCCCGCCAAACGTCGGCGCCAACCAGGGCCGCTGCGGCGTCTGGTGGTGGGCGAACACCGGCTCGTTCAGCAACGCAGGCAGCATGCACGTCTCGATCGACAACGTCACCGCGGCCGGCGCGGGTGGTGGAGACATCCTGGCGCACGAGTTTGTCCACCTGATCTTCGACGCCCGCGACGAGTACGAGACGCGTCCGGGCTGCATGAACGGTGATTGGCCGGCCGCGGAATGCCCCGATACCGGAGCCGGACAGCCGGCCTGCCTGATGGATGACGGCAACGACGAGCTCTGCTGGGGACAGGGCGATTCCACGGATGTCACCGACATTTCGGGCGGCACCCACGACGCCACCAACGTCACCGAACAGTCGGAGTGCCGCAACAACCGCTCGTGCTGGGACCAGCTCGCCTGGTCCTGGCCCAGCGTGATCCTGAAGCCCGCGGGCGCACCGGACCCCGCCGCCAACGGTCTGGTGGTCGGCCCCACCAGCTTCATCAACACCAGTGACGAGATCCGCGTCGTCCTGGTCCTGGACGAGTCGGGCTCGATGGATTTTGAGTCCCCGAAGCGGATCGCGAGGCTTCAGGTCGCCGCGAAGGACTTCATCGCCCTCGCCGATGACGATGCCGAGGTGGGCATCGTCTCCTACTCCGACGACGCCGAGATCGCCAGCGGTCGAATCAACGTGGCGATCGACACCCTGAGCGTCAACCGGGTGGCCTGCAACAACGCCATCGATGGCCTCGGCCCCGACGCCCGCACCAACATCGGCGACGGCTTGGAGAAGGCCGAGGACATGATCGTCGCCGCCGGAGGAGTGACCGCGAACACCTTCGTGGTGCTGATGACCGACGGCCGCAACAATGAACCGCAGCCGCAGGCGACCGCCGACGCCGACCTTACTTCGAAGGTCGCGGACCTGCTCGCGGCGGGCATCCCGGTGTACGTCACCTGCACCGGTACCGACCCCGGCCTCGACTCCCAGTGCGCCGAGATCGCCGCCGGCACCGGCGGCTTCTACGTCGACTCGGCGAATGCCGCCAGGTTGCCCGAAGCCTTCGTGGAGTATCACGAGAGGATCACCGGACACGAGGCGATCGATTCCATGGAGGGTGAACTCGCCAAGCTCGGCGAAAACAACTCAAAGACCTTCTTCGTGGATCAGGGCTCGGAGGCGGCCACCTTTACGATCCAGTGGCACGATGCCTCCGTGAAAGCGACGATGAGCGTCATCGACCCCGACGGTACGAGCTATCAGACCGTCCCGATGCCTCAGGGCCGCTTCCTCAAGGTCAACTACCCGCAACCCGGAGAATGGACGATCCGCATCGATCCCTCGGGCGGCGCGAGTGGCCCGTTCGTGGCTCGCGCCTTCACCCGCAACCGGTCGACCAATCTGCCGGCCGCGGTCCGCTACCCCAGCGTGCTGCCCGGCGAGGAGATCTTCGTCTTTGCCTACCCCAAGAACATGGGTCGGTCGGTGACCCATCCGACGGAGGCGATCACGGCCACCGTCACCCTGCCGGACGGCAGCATGGACACGCTCGAGCTGCTCGATCAGGGGCGGGATGCCTCGGGCAGGGGCGATGATGTCGGCGGCGACGGCATCTTCACCGGCGTCTACAAGAACACCGCCCAGACGGGACCCTACAATTTCCTGATCCGCGCCGACATCGAAGGCTGGCTGCTCGGTCACGACGCGCACGAGTACCGTGGCGATATCAGCAAATCCACACGCTTTGTCCGGGAGGTCAGGCTCACCGCCGCTGTCGGCGACCCGAAAGAGCCCGTGCTCGATCCGGAGGACGGCCCACCCGGAGTCGGCGGTGACACACCGCTGTCGCGCTGCTGCAGGATCGTCGTCACCCTACTGGTCGTGGCACTGCTGCTGCTGCTGCTCATCATCTTCATGATCTGGCGCTGCTGCTGCTCGAAGAGGATGCTCGGCTGAGAGGCCGGTTTGACTAT
>CAYPBC010000395.1:0-2902 GCA_964408845.1 uncultured Thermoanaerobaculia bacterium | reverse complement strand
CGGCATTGGCACCTCCCTTTGGAATACTGCATACAAGATAACTCCTCCGGCGCCGCGACGCACGGGTTGAATTAGGAATTAGGAATTAGGAATTAGGAATGTCGCTCACCCAACCCTGGGCCCGCGCATCAATCGAGTGGCTCTCCAGGCGTTGGCGGATTCGCCGTACAATGCGTGTATGAAGCGAATCACATCTGCCATCGCAACCCTTGTTCTGATTCTGGCGGGTGTGGCGTTTGCCGGGGATCGCCCGGCGACCATCGACGAGTTTCTTGCTCCCGGGGGACGCACATGGGTGATCGCCCATCGGGGATTCTCGGGCCGTGCGCCCGAGAACACGGTGGCGGCCACACGCGAGGCCATCGCGATCGGCGCCGACATGGCCGAAATTGACGTCACCCTGACCGCAGATGAACGGGTGGTGGTCATCCACGATGAGACCCTGGACCGCACCACCAATGGCAGCGGAAAGGTCGCCGACCACTGTTTCAACGACATCCGTAGCCTCGACGCTGGTTCGTGGTTCGCGCCTCAGTTTGCGGGCGAGAAGGTGCCAACCCTGGAAGAAATCCTCGACACGACCAAGGGGCGGATTCTGCTCAACGTTGAGATCAAAACCGAGGCGGTCGACCGCGGCATCAGCGACAAGGTGGCGGCCGCCATACGTGATCGTGGGATGGCCGACCAGGTGGTCGTGTCGTCGTTCTCCCCCACTGCTCTCGAGCAGATGCATGCCGTGGCGCCGGAGATCCGAACCGCGGCGCTTTACAACAAGGAACTCCAACGCGGGCAGGATCCGGCGGAGATCGTCCACAGCCTCGGCGCTTCGGCCTTCAACATCCGCGGTTCCCGCCTCAAGGCCAAGATGCTCCGCAGTTGTCGCGAGCACGGGATCCCCGTCGCCATCTACACTGTCGACAAACCGAAAAAGATGAAGCGGTGGGTCAAGAAGGAAATCGACGCCATCTTCACCAACCACCCCGACCGGCTGATTGAGGTGCTGGGAAAGGTTCCGGCACCATCGCCCTCCCCAAACCCGGTACCCGCCGCGGCCCTGCCCTGATCTCGTTTGCTCCCCGGCCGACACGGGCGCACTCATTGGAGGTGCCTGGCACGGAGACGGACACAGGAAAAGGTAGGATGGCGCGGGGGATTCATGACGAGACGAAAGACCAAGATCGTGTGCACGCTCGGGCCGGCTACGAACTCGGCCGATGGGATCGCCTCTCTTCTCGAGGCGGGCATGGACGTCGTCCGCCTCAACTTCTCGCACGGCGACCGCAAAACCCACCGTCAGACCATTCGCCGCATCCGCGAGGTGTCGCGGGGGGTCGGCCGGAACGTCGGCATCCTCCAGGACCTCGGTGGACCCAAGATCCGGCTCGGCGAGCTACCGGAGGAGGGCGTCGATCTCGTGGCGGGAACGAGGGTGGATCTCGGCGTAGCCGGTCGCGTGGCCGAGGGAGTGCTTCCGGTCGACTACGAGTATTTGCTTGAGGACGTCGGTGCCGGGGAGCGCATTCTGCTCGCGGACGGGTTGGTCGAGCTGGAGGTCAAAGAGGTGGCGAGCGACCGGCTCATCTGCGAGGTCGTCAACGGCAGCACGCTCACCTCGCGCAAGGGCGTCAATCTCCCGCAGGCTAACCTGCGAGTAGCCGCGTTCACCGAAAAGGACCGAGCTGATCTCGAGGTTGGGCTTGAGGAAGGCGTTGACTTCGTCGCCATTTCCTTTGTCCGCCACGAGGACGACCTCGCTCCCGCGCGGGAGCGACTTAGCGACCTCGACCACCCACCACTGTTGATAGCCAAGATCGAGAAGCCCCAGGCCGTCGACCGTCTCGAACCGATCCTCGAGGCAGTGGACGGCGTGATGGTGGCGCGTGGCGATCTCGGGGTCGAAATGCCTCCGGAGCAGGTGCCCATGATCCAGAAGCGGATCATCGCAGCCTCCCGTCGCGCCGGCCTGCCGGTGATCACGGCCACCCAGATGCTGCGCTCGATGGTCGACAGCCCGCGTCCCCTGCGGGCCGAGGCCTCGGACGTCGCCAATGCGGTCCTCGACGGCACCGACGCGGTCATGTTGTCCGAGGAGACCGCGATCGGCCGCTACCCCACCGAAGCTGTTCGAGTCCTCGACCGGGTGGCGCGTCAGGCAGAGCCAGAAATCGATCACTCGAGGATGATCGCGGACTCGAGCTCGCCATCCGTCCCGGAACTCACCGGAGCCATAAGCCGTGCCGCCTGCGAGCTCGCGGCCTCGATCGGCGCCGCCGCCATCATCACCGCCACCGCCTCCGGCGCCACCGCGCGCCTGGTGGCCCGCCTGCGCCCCGCAGCCCCGGTTCTCGGCGTGACACCCTCCGATGCCGTGGCACGGCAGCTCAGTCTTTCGTGGGGCGTGATTGCGGCCAATGCCGATGAGACCTCGGATCTCGGCACCCTTGGCGCCGAGGTGAGGGAGATCCTTGCCGCACACGGCCTCGATGTTCCCGGCAACCGGATCGTCATCACCGCCGGTCTTCCCCTCGGCGTGTCAGGCTCGACGAATCTACTTCGGGTCTTTGAGTTCGACTAGCGAACCAATCCGGCGCTTTCTCGTTGTTGTTGGCAGGCGGGAGGTAGCCGATGAGGTCCATCGTTGGTTTGATACGGACGGGAGCCCTGGTCGCGATCGCTGCGTTTGCGATGGGGTGCGCGAGCTCCGAGCCGAAGTCCGACCTCGACATCAACGTCGACGACAACGAGATCAGGCTGGCGGTGTCGGCGGAGGTCGCCCGCGGTCTCATGGAGGAGCTCATCGGTTCAGACCTCGATTGTCAGGGGGACATCGACACTGGGATAGAGAAGCTGCTGCGGGAGCTCGATCAGAGTGGCCCGCGATCACGAGCTTCATATCGGGATG
>CAYPBC010000394.1:0-2906 GCA_964408845.1 uncultured Thermoanaerobaculia bacterium | reverse complement strand
TTGTGACAGACGACTCCGGCAGCGGCGCCGTCTGGATGCGCAATGACCAGTGGGGGGAGTCGAATTACATCGGTAGCGGCTACGCCGCCCACATCGACTCCGACAACGCCGGATCGGGCGCCGGACTCATCACCACGACCCTGGAGTCGCCATTCGTGCAGCTTCCGACGACCCCCAAGGGCATCCGCTTCAATCATTACTTCAACGCGCTCGGCAGCGACGAGGTGTGGTTCGACATCTCGGCCGACGGCGGCATGACGTGGACGACCCTCTACAATAACCCCGGCCCCGACGCGATAGGCACACTCGAATTCGACCTCTCTGCGTACACCGACATGACGGTCCAGTTCCGTTGGGTCTACACCGACGGCGGAAGCTGGGCATGGTGGTGGCAGATTGACGACGTTTCCACCTATGAGCTGCCTCCTCCGCCACCTACGCCGATCGCCAGCGAGGACTTCGAGAGCTGGCTGCCGGCCGGTTGGACAAATACCAACAACGGCGGCTGTGGCGTCTGGGAGAGTTCCGCCACCACCGGTCGCGGCAACCTGACGGGCGGCAGCGGTAATTGTGCCGATGCCGACTCCGACTGGTGCGGCACGGCGATGGACACCGACCTCGACTCGCCGATCTACGACCTGACGGGCGTGCCGACGGTCTTCCTCGCTTTTGAGTACAACTACGATGACCTCGGTGGCGGCGACTTCGCCGCTGTGGAGGTTTCCGCCGACGGTGGCGCCACCTGGACTAACGTGGTCACCTGGGATGCCGATGTCAGCGGCTCGTTTCTGCAGGACATCTCCGGTCTCGTAGGTGGTTCGGATGCGGTTCAGGTCCGATTCCACTACACTGCCGCGGGTTGGGACTGGTACTTCGAGGTCGACGACTTCGCGCTTTTCGACGCCAATCCTTCCGGCGATATCCCACCGGAGCCGGTTCCGCCGTTGAACTGCGGTCCAGTGCCGGGAAGCCTGGTCGAAGGCTTCGTCACGGACTCCAATACCTTCGAGGGAATCAATGGCGCCGACGTCACCAACGACATCGGCGGCGCGACCGCGACCATGGCGACGCCGGACGACGTGAATATTCCGGACGGCTTCTACTGGATGTTCACGCCGATGCCGCTGGGCGACGGTCCATCAACCCGCGAGTTCACCGCTGGGGCTGCCGGATATGCAGACTCGATGGTGGAGGTGAACCTGATTCCGGACACCGTGAACCAGATCGACTTCGCGCTCGGCGCCGGTTGGTTGGAGATCACACCGGATCACCTCGAGGCGCGCCTCAACTTCGGAATGACCGAGAATCAGATGGTCGAGGTCCTCAACTGGGGAACCCTCGAGGCCAATATCTCCTTGATGACCATGGAGAGGGCACCCTGGGTGCCGAGCATGCCCATGGACGAGATCCCGTTGCCGGACATCCCGGCGGGGAACCTCAACGACTTCACCTCTGAGGCCGGGCCGCAGGTCGAAGCACCGGCAGCGGCCCCGCTGGCGGCCGGCGACGTCATCAGCTCTTGGCCGCACGGTGTCGCGTTTGGTTGGGGCCTCGGCTTCAACAAGTTCGCCGACGACCTGTGGGTCGCCAACATCGGCGCTGGCGGTGGCGACGACCTCGACTACGAGTTCACCAGGGCCGGCAGCCAGACCGGCAAGACCTACGACACCTCGGCATGGATGGGTGACTGGGCCGGCGACATGGCCTTCGACTCGTCAACCGGCACGATGTGGCAGCTTGCCGTTGGTGGCGACAACTGTATCCACGAGTGGGATCCAGTATCCGCGACCACCACCGGCGGCGTCATCTGCTGGGGCTCCCCGACGTCCGAGCGCGGGTTGGCATACGATCCGGTCTCCGACACCTTCTTCGTCGGCGGCTGGAACACGACCACGGTCACCCGCTTCGACCGGGGTGGCACGGTGCTGCAGGTCGCCGGTGTGGGTCTCGCCATCTCCGGCCTGGCCTACAACCCGGTCACCGAACACCTGTTCGTGATGGAGAACTCGGCGACCGACACGGTCACCGTCCTCGATCCGAACGACAGCTACAACGTCATCGGCTCCTTCACCATCCCAGGCTTTGGGAGCTTCGCAGGCGCCGGTCTCGGCTTCTCCTGCGACGGCCACCTGTGGGCGCCCAACCAGGGCGACGCGATGGTCTACGAGGTCGACTCCGGTGAGAACGCTGCCTGCATCGGCGGCGGCGGTCTGCCGTGGCTGGTGCTGACGCCTGACGAGGGCGTGGTACCGCCTGCGGCCGGCGAGCCGGGCTTGCTGCCGGTCAACGCCGAGTTCCTGGCCGATGGACTCGACCACTTCGGCCTCGTCCAGGGCGACATCATGGCCCTGCATGACACTCCCTACGACGTCAACGGCGTCTCGGTGTGCTTCACCAAGGCCTTCGACGACGTGTCGCCGACCTTCTGGGGCGACGACTTCATCCACTCGCTGGCCGGCGCCGGCATCAGCCAGGGTTGCGGTGGGGCGGACTTCTGCCCGACCGACCTGATGCTCCGGAACACCATGGCGCGCTGGCTGGTCAAGGCCTACCATGGACCGGACTTCACACCCATGCCGTGCAACCCTTCCACCTTTGCGGACGTGGTGTGCGAGACCACTCCCAATGCCAACTACATCGAGCAGATCTACGCCGACGAGATCACCACCGGCTGCACGACCGACCCGCTCATGTTCTGCCCCTCCGACACGGTCACCCGGGCACAAATGGCCACCTTCATCACGCGTCTCGCCTACGGTCCCGACTTCGTACCGCCACCCGCAACGGGAACGATGTACCCGGATGTGGCGCCTGGCCTGCCTGGCTGGTGGGCCGCCGATTACATCGAGTGGCTCACGAACGAGGGCATCGTCAGTGGGTTCCCCGACGGCACCTACAAGCCGTTG
>CAYPBC010000393.1:0-2916 GCA_964408845.1 uncultured Thermoanaerobaculia bacterium | reverse complement strand
ACATGTGCTCGTCGGCCTCGGCCAGCGAGCGCGATATATCGGACGCCGCCGCGCATGAGGAAACGCCCCAATCGACCCGCAGCGGCACCTCGTAGGGAAAGGCCTTGGCCGCCTCCTCGAGGGTGCCGATCAGAGCGGTGAACCGTCTCTTGGCCGCCTCATGACCGGCGCCGCGGAGTATGACCACGAACTCGTCGCCGCCCCACCGCACCACAAGATCACCGGGACGAATCGACTCCTCGAGCACCCTGGCGATGAGCCGCAGCGCCTCGTCGCCGGCCTCCTTGCCGTGGCGATCGTTGATCCCCTTGAGATTGCTGATATCGATCAGAACCACCGATACCGGCTCCCCCCCCTCCCAGCGTTCGAACCAGGCGCGAAGCGCTTGCCGGCTCGGGCACCCGGTGAGGGGATCCGACTCTGCCAGACGGAGGAGATGCTGGTGGGTCTCACCGAGCTCCACGATTTCCTCCTCGAGCGCGGTGATCTCCACGTCGACGACCGCGAGCACAGACGCCACCGCCAGCAGACCGAAACCGATGAGGAGCATCCCGGCCTTCATCGCCATCCGCTCGCCGATGAGCGAGGCGAGAGGAACCAAACCGGTAAGAACCATCAGGATTCCCGCCGCGCCCAAGATCTTCCACAGCCGTCCCCGGTCCGATTTCGAACCAGCCTCCTTCCAGTTGACGGCAAGACCTGTCGTCAGAAGACCGGCGACAATCAGCACGCCGCCGATACCACGGGCGCCCGCGGCCGGAACGGCGAGGTTGAAAAGCTCAGCGCCGGCGCCAAGGGCCAGCAGCAGCCACGCAATCGGCCACATGAACCCAGTCCTCGTCCGACCCATGCGAGCTAGCAGCAGGTGGCTCAGCGCCGTGGCCGCGCACAGGACCGCTGCCCCGGTGAGGACGCCCGCAGCAAAGCCCACGTTTGAGTTCATCATCCGGCCGATTATGGCAGAGCACCCGGAAAACGTTGAACGTTAGAACGTTCAAACGTCTAGCGTTCCAACGTTCGCCAGGAACTCCAGGCACAGATCGGAGACTCGCTGCGGTTGCTCTAACACCACCACATGGCCGGCGCCCGTAATGATCTCGAAGCGCGCGCCACCAATGGACTCGGCCAAACCACGCGCCCGATCGAGCGGCACGAAGGCATCGAGCTCGGCCGCCACGACCATGGTCGGGCACCGGATCGCCGCCAGCTCATCCCGCAACCGCAGCGAGTGCGCCGATTCGAGCAACCCGATGAGACCCTCGAACCAGACATCGGGGAGGGCGGCGATCTGGGCGCGACGTACGGCGAGCTCCTCGCGATGGCTCTCGATGTAGGCCGGCGAATAGCCAACGGGCTCCAGGACGTCGGCGAGGTGGCCGCGGTCGCCGCCGTCGAGCGAGCGCCGGCAGGCGAGCTTCCAAAGCTCTACCTCATCCGCCATCTCCTCGAAAAAGCCAGGGGCGGAGGCGACGGTAATCAGTGACCGCACCCTGTCGGAATTGCGGCTGGCGACCAGCGTGGCGACCACGCCGCCGAACGAGGTGCCGACGAGGTGGGCAGTCTCGATCTCCAGGTGATCCAGCAGCGCAACCACGTCGTCGGCGTGGCATATTACCTCCGTTGGCGGCGTCACCGGCATCATGAGCTGGCCGCGGAAGTCGCAGCGCACGACCCGGAGGGTTTTTGCAAGCGGCTGAGCGATCGGCGCCCACGAGGAGACGCTCATGGCGACGCCGTTGAGCAGCAGCAGCGGCTCGCCCTCACCGTCAATGCGGTGGTAGAGAATCACCGGGGCGTTCATCACGCCGCGTCCTCGCCGGTCGGCATCTCGAAATCGACGGATTTGGCGGCCATGAAGCGCTTGAGGGCCGGGAAGAAGATGTCCGGGCGCTCGATATAGACCACGTGGCCGCTCTCCGGCACCAGCTCGTAGCGGCTGTTGGGGAAGACATCGGCCAGCTTATCCTGCTGCCACAATGGAATCGCACGGTCGTGTGCGCCGGCCATGATGAGGGTCGGCGCCATCACCTCGCGGTAGCCGGCCACCCGCTCTTCGATGTTGGCAAAGAACGGATCCTGAGCCTCGGTAAGGCGGATCAAACAGTAGCGGAATTCAACCCAGCGGTCGTAGAAGCGCTGACGCATGGCTGCCAACTGCTCGTCGGGGATGTTCTTCACAAAGCGCTCGGAGAAGATCTTCTCGTACATGTAGTGGGTGTAAAGCTCGAACTCGCCCTTGGTGCCGCGATAGAAGCGTAGCGAGATGTCCTGGTACATCTGGAAGAGCTTTTCGCGGCTGGCCAGGATCCCCGACAGAACCAGGGTGTGGACCCGCTCGGGGTAGAGGCGGGCGAACTCGAGCGCGATGAAACCGCCGTAGGAAATCCCCATGGCGTGGACCTTTTCGACCCCGAGCTCATCCATGATCAGCGCCAGATAGCGCGCGAGCTCGTCGATGAAGTAGGGGACGTCTTCCTTCGACGACTCGCCCTGACCGAGGAAGTCGTAAAGGACCACGTCGTAGTCGTCGATCAGCTGCGGCAGGAAGCCGTACCAGGCCTTTGTGTGCATGGCGAGGCCATTGAGCAGACACACCGCCTCACGGTCACCCTTGCCGAAGTACTCCCACCAAATTCGGTGTTCACCTGCTTCGAGATGACCACTTCTATCAGGCTGTAGCTCCTGCTTCATGATCTCCCCGTTTCCGAATTCTCAATTTTGAATTCCCTACCTTGAACCTGTCGGGTTGCGTGGGGCGAATTGAGAATTGAGAATTGAGAACTGAGAATTCACCCCTCCGCTCGTCTCAGCACGGTACAAACGGAAGCGCAAATCGGCCCACCGATGTTGAAGGTCGCCGCCATCCTCGGATCCGGCACCTGCAGCTCGGCGGGGACCTTCCCCTGGAGTTGCCAG
>CAYPBC010000392.1:0-2922 GCA_964408845.1 uncultured Thermoanaerobaculia bacterium | reverse complement strand
CGCGCGTTTTTCTCCCATCGCGCGTAACGGTCCACGACCTCCTGAACCAGTGGATGGCGAACGACATCGCGATGGGTGAATTTGATGAACGAGAACCCCTCGGCCCCTTCAAACACCTTCAGCGCCTCGACCAGACCCGATGTTTTTGCGAACGGCAGGTCGATTTGGGTGATGTCGCCGGTGATCACCGTCTTCGAGTGGAAGCCCATTCTGGTCAAGAACATCATCATCTGCTCGTGAGTGGTGTTCTGAGCTTCGTCGAGAATGATGAAAGCATCGTTGAGCGTGCGCCCTCGCATGAAGGCCAGCGGCGCAATTTCGATCACCTGCCGTTCCAACAGTGTCGAGACCTTGTCGTAGCCGAGGATGTCGTACAGGGCGTCGTAGACTGGGCGCAGGTAGGGATTGATCTTCTCGACCAGGTTCCCGGGCAAGAAGCCAAGCTTCTCTCCCGCCTCGACCGCCGGTCTCACGAGCACGATCCTCCGCACTTGCTTGTCCGTCAGCGCAGCCGCGGCGAGAGCCACCGCGAGGTAGGTCTTTCCCGTCCCTGCCGGACCGGTGACGAAGACATAGTCATATGAGTAGACAGATCGGATGAACAGTCGTTGGTTGAGGTTTCGCGGCACCACGTAGCGTTTCAACGATCCCGGAATCGAGGCGTCGAGAAAGAACTCGACGAGATCGATCTCGGGGTCTTCCTCGAGCACTCTCACAGCGGTACGGTACTCATCTTTGGTGATCACACTGCCTGAAGAAAGCATCTGATCAAATGATGCCAGCAAACGCGCGGCGATATGCTCCGCCTCCTCATTCCCACTCAATTGCACCTCCGCACCCCGCGCACTCACCGAGATGCTGAGACGCTCCTCAAGGTAGCGCAGGTATTCGTCCCGCGTTCCGAAGAGCTGATCGAGGTTGGATTCGCTAATCGTCAGGCGTTGCATTCAGTAGGCCCCGCGCCAAAGGCATGATTGTACCAAGCAGACCCCAAAATCATCACTGGATGTGGTCATTCGTCATGAAATTCCGAGGTGGGATGCCATTCGGTTTCCGAATTCTCGGAACGTACGTTGAGAAAACGGGCAAGCGTGAATAGCGCGTCCGACAACCTGTTGAGGTATCGCAGCACACCGTCGGGCGCCTCGGCCTCGGCCGCCGACAGGAAAGAAACACGACGTTCCGCCCGCCGGCACACCGCCCGCACAACGTGTGCAAGGGCCGCGCCGCGGCAACCGCCGGGCAGGATGAAGGCCCGTAACTCGGGAAGCTCCGAGCACATGGCGTCGATCCAGTTCTCGAGCCGCCCGACTCCCCAAGATTCCGGTTCGTGCTCCATTCGCCCTTCGGGATCGGCAAGGAACGCCCCCACTGCAAAAAGAGATCGCTGCACATCGACCAGGTGTTGCGCTACGTCGTCCGGGACCGATTCACACCGCAGGAGCCCCACCAGCGACGACAGCTCGTCGACCGTACCGTAGGCTTCGACCCGATGGTTGTTCTTTTTCACCCGCCCCCCCGACAACAGCGACGTTTCACCATCGTCGCCCGTTCGCGTGTAGACCTTCATAGCGCCATGTTAGACCAGACCACTCCTGAGAGGGTTCTCAAGCTCGCCGATTCTCGGCGAATCGGGATGCCAGGCACCCCCCAGTAAGGGTGCTCTCCCCGCCCCTTACTGGATTCCTGGGTGGAAAACCTCACGACCAGCGTGGCGGGAGTCCATCACTGTGCTAAATTTGAGTTAGCCTGTCGGAGCTCGAGGGAGGGTCGGTGGAGCTCAACGAATTACTTATGTTCATGACGAAAAAGGGGGCCTCGGACCTCCATATCAAGCCGATGCGTCCGCCACTATTGCGGATTCAGGGCCGGCTCATACCTATCAAGGCGGATCCGCTGCAACCGGAGGATGTGAAAAGGATGCTTGGTGAGATCCTCAGTCCGGGGCAGCGCACACGTTTCAACGAACGCCAAGCCGTCGATATGGGATACGGCGTCCCAGGCGTCGCCCGTTTTCGCTGCAACATATACACGCAGCGGGGAACGATGGCCGGGGTCTTCCGACGGGTGCCATTTAATATCCAGACGATGGATGAACTCAACCTGCCCGAGGTCATCGAATCATTCACCGCGTATCCCAGCGGACTGGTTCTGATAACCGGTCCGACGGGTTCCGGAAAGAGCACGACCCTGGCAGCAATGATCAATCTCATCGTCAAGGCGCGGCAGTGTCACATCGTGACGATCGAAGATCCCATCGAGTTTCTCTTTCAAGACGAGCGGGCGACCATTTCCCAGCGAGAGGTCGGCACCGACACGCCAACGTTCATGGAGGCCCTCACAAACTCCATGCGCCAGGATCCCGACGTGATCATGATCGGCGAAATGCGCGATCTGGAAACCATGGCCACGGCGATCACTGCAGCCGAAACGGGACATCTGGTTTTCTCCACCCTCCACACCAACAACGCCGCGCAGACGGTGGATCGCATCATCGATTCCTATCCCGCCGACCAACAGACCCAGGTCCGCGGTCAGCTCGGGCTGGTGTTGCGCGCCATCGTATCCATGCAGTTGGTCCAGGACAAAGAGGAACAACACCGGCTACCCATTTGCGAAGTCCTGGTCAACTCGCCGAAGATCTCCAAACACATTGAGCAGGGCGAGATCAAGGAGATCCTCGAGGAGATGGAAAACTCAGTCAACTTTTACCACATGCAGAGCATGAACCAGTCGTTGATCGCTCTCCTCGCAAACAATCGCATTACCTACGAACAGGCAGCCGATGCGTCCGCCGACCCCGACGATCTTTCGCTCAAGCTGCGAGAAATGTTTCCGAGTATCGAAGAACGCTTTAGGGAGGGTGAAATGGCACCGTCGCCCGCAGATTTCTCTCAGATCACCGAGCTGCTCGAAACCAAG
>CAYPBC010000391.1:0-2925 GCA_964408845.1 uncultured Thermoanaerobaculia bacterium | reverse complement strand
TCCGGTCTGTCGGCGCCTGCGGTTGGCGTGGCGGTCCACCGGTGGGGGCCGCGGCGGGTCATCGCGATCGGCGGCGTTCTGTGTGGCATCGGATACCTTGCCCTGGGCTCGGCCTCCGAGCTGTGGCATCTGTTCGCGCTCGGGCTGCCGGTGGCCGTCGGCATCGCCGCCACCAGCTAGATTCCCAACCAAACCCTCATCTCGCAGTACTTCGACCGCCGCCGGGGGACCGCCATGGGGGTGCTGATGATGGCCGCGGCCATCGGTGGAATCGTGTGGGCGCCGGCGGCCCTGGCTCTGATCGGCGGGTTGGGCTGGCAGTGGACGTACCGGGTTCTCGGTCTGGCCATGGCGGGGGTGGTGGTGCCTGCGGCGGTGCTCGTGCTGCGCCCTGCGCCTCAGAGCACAGAGAGCGCCGGCGGCGGTGGTGATGCGGAGCCCGGGACGGTGGCGCAGGTGGTGCATACCCCGGCGTTCTGGGGGCTCTTCGCGATGATGATGCTGACCTTTTCGGGGCTGGCGATCGTCACCACCCAGATCCTGGGGATCGTCGCAGCCTCGACCCTCGGTGAGGCGGTCGGCGAGGCGCGGGCGATGGAGCTCGGGGCCGGGGCGATCAGCGCGTTCCTGGTGGCCAGCATCCCGGGCGCCGCTGTGGCGGGATGGCTGGCCGACCGATGGAGCAAGAACGTGGTGATGGCCCTCGTGCTCCTGCTGTTTGTCATCGCCTCAGCGCTCCTGCTCGGCCTCGCCTCGGTCGCCTGGCTGGGCGCCTTCGCCGCGTGCTACGGCCTTGCCCTCGGTGGTGTGATGGTTGTCTTCTCGGTCCTGTTGGTCGAACGTTTCGGGGTCGCCCTCTTCAGCCGCCTGATGGGGATCCAGAGCATCGCTCTCACCTTGGGGATGGCGGGCGGCCCACTGTTGGGCGCGCGCATCTTCGATGCCACCGCGCTGTTGGCGTTGGGTGTCGGGGCTGAGACAGATGATATCAGCCCGGAATTATGACAATCCGGGGCCGGCATCGGATACCATAGGTGTGTGCCGCTTGTTTTCGGAGGGCATGACGCACGCCCGAAAGGAGTTCTGATGGACCAAGAAGCTCCCAGCAACGCCAATATCGAGGTGGATTTCCCCCGCTTCAGGCGCCGGAATTTTCTCGTCGACAAGAAGAATCAACTGATTCCCACCCTGAAGATCACCGGCGTCGTGGTGGCGCTGCTGATTCTCGTCAACCTCATTTTTTCCTGGTGGAACGCCCTGGAAACCGCCGAGATCGTCGCGGCTAGCCCGCTGCTTGCCGATCAAATGCGGGCCACCGACGAGCGCAGCGCCATGCTCCTCCTGGCCATCTCCCTGGTCTGCGTCGGCCTCGTCGTGTTCCGTTCGATCATGCTGACCCATCGGACGGCCGGCGCCAGCTACAAAATTGGTATGCGCCTTGATCAGATCGCTGCTGGTCAGTACGACACCGAGCTCCACCTGCGGCTCAAAGACAACCTGCGCGATCTCGAGGAGCCGTTCAACAAGATGTCGGCATCCCTCCGCCGCATCGCGCAGGAGGATGCCGAGGCTCTGACCAAAATTGCCGACGAGATCCAGGGCCAGGAGAATGCCGAGCTCGTTGAGAGGATCCGAAAACTGGCCGAGGCAAAAATTTCTCTGACGGGTTAGCCTGAATTTTTCACCAATCAGTACGGGTGATGCAACCCGAGTGCCCTCGCCAGGAACGTCGCCATCTGTGCGCGGGTGACCGGGTTGGTGGGCTTGAACTCACCGTCCGGGAATCCGGTCGTGATGCCGGCCGCCGCGAGAGCCTCGATCGCCTGGAACGCCCAGTAACCCGGAGCGACATCGGGAAACGTCTGCACACCCGGTGCCGCAGATATCGTGTGACGCCACGTTAGATTCACACCAAACAATCTCAGGGTCGTATTCGCTGCGCCTATGCTTTCGGCGCCAGACGGGTTGACTAGCCTGTTCCCATCCGGAAATTCTGGTGGGAACTGCGCAGCTCTCGATGCAGAAACGAGAGATTTTTGTGCAAGCTTTAGGAAGACAAGGATTTGCGCGGCTTGTACTCGAGTACGCCGCACAAGGAATTCCGCAGTCTGACGACGAAATTGCCACACAGCGCCGTTTCTGGACCAGAACTAGCCTGCATTTCTCACCGGCTTGCGTGGCGAGGCCGGTGGGGTGCCGCGTCCAGTGGCGTGGGCGCTCTGTGAGCGCGGGTGACGCTTGTCACAGAACCAGACCGAGGGAGTGAAAACCTGGGAACCACTACTACTTTTGATAGATGCGGGGGAGGCGGTCTCCCGCATAGGCTCGAATGAGCACTAAACGGCCGAAGTGCCGGCCGGTACGGAAAGCTCATGGAGGGTCTTATGAAGTATGCCACCACCGAACGAACGCCTTTTCTCCGCTTCGCATTGGTCGCCTCGATCCTACTGGCCGGCGCCGCCGCAGTGATCGCCGCCGACGCGACCACCGCGACGCTGACCGGCACGGTGACCATCAGCGAGGACGGGACACCGCTTCCCGGGGTCGCGATCGCCGCCACGGATGGGGAGCGCGGCACAGCCTCGAGGTCGGTAACGGACGTTAACGGCCGCTTCCGCATCCCGGGTCTCCGGCCTGCCGTTTACACGGTAACAGCGGAGCTGGACGGTTTCGCTCCCTACACTATCAGCGGCATCGTCGTGGAGGTCGGGCGAGAGATCATCGCCGACATGGCCCTCAAACCGGGCTTCGAAGAAGAGATCAACGTCGAGGCCACCTACCAGGCCGTGGACCCGACCCAGACTCAGGTCGTGACCAACATCAGCACCCGGCAGATCGAAAGCCTGCCGCTGCCGACCAGAAACTACCTCGAGTTGGCCTTCCTCGCTCCGGGTGTCAGCCCCTCGCGCGACGTCGGTTTCGACG
>CAYPBC010000390.1:0-2927 GCA_964408845.1 uncultured Thermoanaerobaculia bacterium | reverse complement strand
GCTTCCTGTTCGAGACGGTTGCGGACTGGCAGCTGCAGAGATTCAAGAAAAATCCAGACACCTCGGGCGGCGTCCTGCGCTCAGGTCTGTGGTCGCTGTCCCGCCATCCCAACTACTTCGGCGAGGCTGTGCTGTGGTGGGGCATCGCGCTGCTCGCCGTGCCCGGCGGCGGGTTGCTCTCGTTCGTCGGCCCTCTGATGGTCACGTTTCTCCTGCTCAAGGTCTCCGGCGTGGCGATGCTCGACACCGCCATGGTGGAACGCCGCCCTGATTACGCCGAATACATCGCCACGACCCCGGCGTTCGTGCCCAGTCTTCGTTTGCTGCGCATCAAAAGGCGGCGGGCAACCGACGGCGCCTGATCGGACGGACCCGGCGGGTTCCTGGCCACGCAACGATCCGGCGCCAAACCCATCCACTCAGTTCAATCGATTGCCTCAATCTGCGGTGGGAGTACCCGCCTTCATCCCGGCGTTTGGGTCCCTGTTTTCAATGACTTCGATTTGGTTATTATATTAAATCTAGGGTTTTCTAGAAAAAACCTTGACAATATTGATAATGAGATCTATATTCAGCATCAAGGAGCCTGAGATGACAAACACTGTTCAAACGACAGCATGGGACTTCAACTCGAGCGAACTTCCCTACTATGACCAGATCTACAAGACGGCGTTGCGGATGACCCGCTCCGTCGCGGAGACCGAGGATCTCCTCCAGGAGACCTACCTCAAGGCCTTCCGCTATTACTCTGGGTTCGAGGAGGGCACCAACCTCAAGGCATGGCTATTCCGCATCATGAAGAACAACTTCATCAACGGCTATCGCAAGCGAAAGGTCCAGCCGCAGCACGTGGAGCTCGACGAGCTGCGTGACAGCGGCGAAGGGCTTGCGGGGGCTGGAGCGGCGTTCGCAGAGGACGGGCCCGAAGCCGGTTCTCTGGCCGAGGAAATGGACGGGGACGTGGCACGCGCCATGAATGCCATCCCCCACGACTACAAGATGGCCTTGCTGCTGGTTGACATCCAGGGCCACACCTATCAGGAGGTGGCGGAGATTCTCGCAGTACCGGTCGGGACCGTGATGTCACGGCTGTACCGAGGCCGCACCAGGATCGAAAAGGCGCTCATTTCCTACGGGAAGCGTTACAACTATCTCTCGCGTGCCCCGCGAAAGATCCGCGACGCAACCATCGATGTGGAGAACATCTTCGATGCAGCGACCGTCTGACAGGTGCAGCTGAAGCGTAGGACCTCATATACGGCTGCAACGGCGTCGAGAGAAAGTGGGTGCCACCACACAATGCACCGTGAGTGGGTGGCACCCACGAAAGGGGCCGTTGGCATGCAGTCAGAGCCAGCCGCGGCGGCGGAAGAACACCAGGAGTCCGATGACCATCAGCGCCATCAACCCGAGCGCGAACGGGTAGCCCCAGTACCAGCTCAGTTCGGGCATGTTGAGCGGGCTGACCGAGGCGTCGAAGTTCATGCCGTACAATCCGGCGACGAAAGACAACGGGATGAATATGGTGGCGATGACCGTCAGCACCTTCATGATCTCGTTCATGCGGCCCGAGATGCTCGAAAGATACAGATCCATCAGCGACGACACCATCTCGCGGAGGGTTTCCACGATGTCGACCGCCATGGTCGCGTGGTCCACCACGTCGCGAAGGTAAAGACGCGTCTCTTCGCTGACCAGTTCCGAGTCGCTCTGGCGCAGTCCGTTCAGCATTCCACGCAGCGGCCACAACGACTTTCGCAGTACCAGCAGCTCTCGCTTCAGGTTGTGCAGGGTGCCGAGATCCTCGGGTGTCGGTGTGTCGAGCAGCGAGTCTTCCACCTCCAGGATACGGTCACCGATGGACTCGAGAATCGGGAACAGGTGGTCGACCACGATGTCGATGAGGGCGTATGCGAGGTAGCCGGAGCCACCGCCTCGAATCCGGGGTCTGCCGGTCCTCAGTCGGGCCCGAACCGGTTCGAAGAGGTCACTCCGCCGCTCGCGCACGGAGAGGAGCCCATTCGACTGGATCACCAGGCTGATTTGCTCCTTGGCCAGAGACCCGGAGTCGCTATCGATGAAAAAGTGATCCACCACCACGAATATGCAGTCCTCGAAATCTTCGCTCTTGACCCTCTGGCCGACGTTGATCACGTCCTCCAGGGCCAGCGGATGGATGGAAAACCGTTGACCCAGCTCGCCGATGAGGTTGACGTCGTGCCCCTCCACGTCGAGCCACGCTACGAGGCCTGGTCCCGGCTCGGAGACCTCGTCGGGACTCGCGACTTCGGTCTCGTGCAGACTTTCGAGCCCATACTCCATGAGGCGCGACCGCGGCGGCTCGTCCGACGGTTCGGTGGCCGCAAGGGTGCCGGGAGCGGTTCCGGGTGTGTGACGTCGCCAAAACAGTTCCATGATGACCTCCACGGGCATCGAGGGTGCCACTGATCACAACCTAACAGCGAGGGCGCCACTGATCATAACCTCTCAACCCTACCCGCGTTTTCGTCAACGATCGCATAGCGATGTCAATTGCACGCACAAAGGACATCTCGAGGGCGCCTCGTCTCGCATCGACGAACTGCTACAATCCCAGATCCAGTTCCAATAGGTCATCAAAAAAGAGGGAGGTGGCGTGCCATGACACTTTCGGTTTTCTTGAGGCTCTACGGGGTGGCCGTGGTCGCCTTTCTGGTGATCGATATGGTGTGGCTCGGGGTGATCGCGCGCTCGTTCTACCGAGCGCAGATCGGCCACCTCATGCGTGACAACGTCAACTGGGCGGCCGCTATCGCCTTCTACCTCGTGTTTGTCTCCGGAATCGTGGTGTTGGCTGTGTGGCCGGCGATCCAGCGCCAGAGTCTGGGTCACGCACTCGTCCTCGGCGCTCTCCTCGGCCTGGTCACCTACGCCGCCTATGACCTGAC
>CAYPBC010000389.1:0-2967 GCA_964408845.1 uncultured Thermoanaerobaculia bacterium | reverse complement strand
GCTCGCGTTCGGAGCAGACAGGCTCCCCGCCGGTGGGCGGCGATCGTCAGATCGCCGACCGTTCTGCCGTCAATCCTCGGCACTGCCCATCAGTGAACCCATCTGCGTCTATCTGGGTGATCTGTGGGCGAATTGCGATGGGTGTGCGACGTTGCGATGCCTTAGTGCCTTCATATCTTCGTGTTTGCGATGTGCGAGGGCGGCTCTGCGCTTCTGCGGCTCTGCGTTGTCTTCCTCTGTGTTTCTCTCTGTGTCCTCTGTGCCTCTGTCGTTTGCTCCGTTTCTGACAGCACTCTGGCAGAATGGTCACCACGATGACGAACACACCCCCCAGCCACCCCGGCAAACAGACCCCGCTCGTGCTGGCCATAGGCTCGCTTCTCGCCCTGCTGTGGACCGGCGGCACGGTCCTCGCACCGTGGCTGGCGGCCCACGACTCCGTGCTCGGCGGTTGGTTGCGACTGCTCTACCGCCCGGGATGCCACCAGATCTCCGATCGTTGCCTCGACCTCGGGTTCGGTCCACTGGCGGTGTGCGCTCGTTGCATGGGGCTCTATGTCGGTGGCAGCCTCGGGCTGCTGTGGACGACCCTGCGCAACCACCCGAGCCGACCGCGACCCGTGTGGCTCGCCGTATTCGCAGCGCCGACCGTGCTCGACTTCGCCGCCGGCCAGCTCGGTCTGCCGAACCTCGGCAACTGGACCCGCTTTGCCGTCGCCCTGCCGCTGGGTCTGCTCGCCGGCCTCTACCTCGGCGATGCCCTGATGGCGATCGTCACGCAAAATCAGAACCCACAAAATGGCTAGCCTTTTCCCATCGAGGAACTCTGGTGAGAAATGTGGGCTGGGATCGGGTAGCATAGGCGCGACCCCAAGGAGGAGAAAATGAACAACCAGACACCTTCAATGCTCAAACCGGCTTTGATCTCCGGCGCCGCCTTCGGCGTAGCCGGCGCGATCCCGGTCATCAACTGGATCAACTGCGCGTGCTGCGCGTTGATCATCGGCTGCGGCTTTTTCGCGGCCTACCTCTACTCGAAGGACTGCCGATCAGCAGGCGTCTCCTTCCAGCCGGGCAACGGTGCGACCGTCGGGCTGGTTTCCGGCCTGGTCTACGGCGCCGTCTCGGGCGTACTCGGCGGGATCATCAACAGCATTTTCGGGCTCGGCGACTGGGAAGAGATCATCGACCAGATCCAGGCCAGCGGCGCCGACATTCCGCCCGAAACCCTCGACCAGATCTCGGGCTTCATGGAGAGCTCGGGCTCGATGATGGTCGTCCTCATCGGTATCTTCTTCGCGCTGCTCTTCGGCGCGATCTTCGGCACCATCGGCGGTCTCATCGGCGGATCGGTCTTCAAGCACGCGCCGCAGGCGTCCGCCACATACGATCAAGCGCCGCCCCCGCCACCAGTTGGATAAGGAGGAGACGATGGAAGCACATTCAGCCCCACCACCCATCATCCCGCCACCGGAAATGCCACCCATTCCGTGGGAGGATCCGACGCGGACCGGTTTCTTCGATCGATTCGTGGAGACGGTCAAGCTCCTGGCCACCGCACCGGCCGAGGCATTTGCGCGAATGCCAACGGTCGGCGGCATCGGCAAGCCGCTCACCTTTGCGATCATCGTCGGCTGGATCGGGATTGCCATCTACTCGCTGTGGATGCTGCTCTTCGGCGGCATGTCGCTGCCGTTCATGGATCAATCGCAGCTCGGCGAGGCCGGCGCGATGTTCGGGTTGTCGACTGGGTTCACGATCATGCTGATCGTGCTGGCGCCGATCTTCGTGATCATCGGCGTGTTCTTCCAAGCCGCAATCCTCCACCTCATACTGATGCTGGTAGGTGGCGCCAACCATGGCTTTGAGGCCACAACAAGGGTGTGCTCCTATACCCAGGCCGCCCAACTGGCCCAGATCATCCCGTTCTGCGGCGGACTCATAGCCGCGGTCTGGTCGGTGATCCTGCTGATCGTCGGCCTCTCGACGGCCCACGGCATCACCCGCGGGAAGGCCGCGCTCGCGGTCATCCTGCCGGTTGTCCTGTGCTGCGCATTCATGATGGCGCTGATGTTCATGGGCGTGCTCGCGGGGGTCGCCGCCTCGCAGTGACCACGCACCCGGCCACAAAAGACGAGCGCCAGCTGGCGCTCCTGTGGTTGGCGGCGGCGGTTTCGGCGATCGTACTGCGCCCGCTGTGGCTTGCCGCCGCGCCGCATCTGCACGCGTGCGTCTTCCGCTCGCTGACCGGAATCCCCTGCCCGAGCTGCGGGACGACCCGCGCGGCGACGGCCTTCCTCGAGGGCCATCTGATGACCGCGTTCATCAACAACCCTCTCGCCGCGTTGGCAGGCCTGCTCTTCGTCGTCGGCGCCCCGATCGCGGTGATTTGGACGACCGCACAGTGGTCCGTTCCGTCCCTCTCCAACCCGCTCCCACACTGGGTGCGGATCAGTGCTGTCTGTTTGATCGCGGCCAATTGGATGTATCTCATCGTTAGGTAGAAGCGACCAGAAAGCTTATCGAAATTGAGAATACATTTCAAAATGTTCATAGTTTGTCAGTTGAATAATATTGACATTATCGAAATTTGCGCATATCTTCAGGAAGTGATTTTGGCCACCGGTTCGCCGGTTTGTTTTCAATGAGTTTGTGAATATTTACACAAGGAGGTATCGATGAAAAAGTCACATGTGATCGTTGCGGCGGTCCTGATCGGGGTGTTCCTCCTCGGTCTCGCCAATGTCGCCACCGCGGCCAAGAAAAAGGGGCCGAAGGGCGTCGACCTTTACAAGGAGTATTGCAAGCCCTGTCACGAGGCCGACTCGGCCAACGGCGAGTACACACCGATGACCATGATCCAGGATCAATGGGAGCGGTTCTTCGACAAGGAGTATGTCGATTCTCACTCCGCCGTCCTGGATCCCAACCACGACAACAAACCGGTCACCGAAGTGATCAGCGAAG
>CAYPBC010000388.1:0-2970 GCA_964408845.1 uncultured Thermoanaerobaculia bacterium | reverse complement strand
GTGCGGTAGACGCCCTCTCCAACCGGGTCGAGGCGGGCGCGGAGGATGTCGTTGGCGCGGGTGTTGTGGAAGGTCTCCACCGCCACCACGGCGCCGTCGACCGGCTCCCCGCCGGCGTCGGCGAGGCGCACCTCCAGAGTCGGCTCCCCGCCTGGCGTCGCAGCCGGATGCACCTCGAGGTCGAGGATCCAGCCGAGTTCTTCGTTGGTGCGGTCCTGAGCGCGCTTGTCGTTCCAGTGAAGCGCCTTTTGGTAGTAGTTCTCTTCGACCGCGTAGGACGGATTCGAGGTCGCCATGAAGACCACGACCAGCGATGCGACGACGTGGAGGGCGAGCGCACCAGCGATGATCCACGGCCACACGGCGCCCTTCTTCATGGCCCGCCCCCTTCCGCGCCGCTTCCGCGAGAGCTCGGCCCGAGGATCCGGTAGTCGAGCGTTTTCGTGAAATCGATGCCGTCGCCGATCGTGAGCGCGACGGGCGCCTCACCGTCGGTAAAGGCGGAGGGTGGGGCGGTGATGAAGGCGGCGGTCATCTCGGTCTCGCCCGGCGCCACGGTGAGCGGGTTCTCGGGCGCGATCAGCTCGAGGCCGCCGCCGCCGGCGAGCTCGATGAGGTAGGACCGCTCCTCTCCGGAACGGTTGGCGATCTTGATCCGGATCTGGTTCGAGATCCGGCCGTCCGGGAGAGTTGCGAACGGCGCTCCGAGCCCGCGCATCAGGGTGACATCGGCGGTTTTCTTTCCGGCGAGGGAGAAGCCAAGGGCGCCGAACATCACCGCCAGAATGGCCGAGTAGACCACGAGCCGTGGTCGCAGGAAGGAGCGCCTGCCACCGGCGAGCTCGGCCTGCGAGGTGTAGCGGACCAGACCGCGGTCGAGGCCGATGCGATCCATCACGGCGTCGCAGGCGTCGACGCACTGGGTGCAGGCGATGCACTCCATCTGCAACCCGTCGCGGATATCGATGCCGGTCGGGCAGGCGCTGACGCAGAGCTCGCAATCGATGCAGTCGCCCGCCGACCGCTCCTCCTTCTTTCGCCACGGTGCTTTCGGCTCGCCGCGCCTCGCGTCGTAACCGACGATCAGCGACTGGCGGTCGAGGAGCACCGACTGGAAGCGCCCATAGGGACAGGCCACGATGCAGGTCTGCTCGCGGAAATAGGCGAAGTCGAAGAACATCAGGGCGGTGGTCCCTGCCATCAGCAGAAATGCAGCCGGGTGCGCGGCCGGCGAATGGGACATCCACGTCAGCAATCGATCCCAGCTCACGAAGTAGGCGAGAAAGGTGTTGGCGAGAAACGCCGAGACGGTGAGAAAGACCGCATACTTGAGGATGCGGCGACCGTCGGGCCCACGGGCGTCGAGCTCGAGCTGGCGGTTGCGCCCGCCCTCGATGAGATGTTCGAGCGGCCGGTAGAGGAACTCCATGTACACGGTCTGCGGGCAGGTCCAGCCGCACCACACCCGTCCGAGGACCGCGGTGATCAGGAAGATGCCGATAAAGATGCTGAAGAGCAGCAGCATCAGGAGGAAGGTGTCGGTGGGGAGGAAGGTGGCGCCGAAGAAGGTGAACTCCCGCTTTGGCACATCGAGGAGCATCAGCGGTTTGCCGCCCAGTTTGATGATCGGAATCAGCATGAAGGTGATGATGAGCGACCACGCGGTGATCAGTCGCCGCCGGTAGTAGCGGCCGTGCGGGACCTTGGGGCGGATCCACCGCCGGGTGCCGTCGCGATTGAGGGTCGACAGGACCCGTTCCTGGGCTTCCGGTGCATTCGAGGTGACGGCCATCGGCTTCCTCGCTCGTTTACAAAGCGGCCGGCTCGGCCTCGACGCCGGGATCCTCGCCGCCGGCCTCGACATCCTCCGCGGCCGTCGGCGCCACGCGCACGAGGTGATCGCCCTGCGCCGCCTTCTGATTGGGCTGTTGGTTGCCGAGCAGCGTGCCGGCATAGGCGGTGACCGCCATGAGTTGGGCCGGGCGTAGCTGGCGCTCCCACGCGAGCATGCCCTTCGAGGGCACCCCCTCGGTCACCGTCTTGTAGATGTCCACGAGTTGGCCGCCATGGATCCAGTACTCGTCGGTGAGGTTGGGGCCGATGCCGCCCTCGCCGAACATTCCGTGGCAGGTGGCGCACTTGGCGTGAAAGACCTTGCGGCCGGCATTCATCATGCTCTCGTCGGCCATCAGATCGACCAGGGTCCCCTCGGAGATCTCGCCGAGCGCGAGGAGTTGTTCCGCCTGTTTGTCGTAAAAAGCCACCATCTCCTCGTCGTAGCGTTCGTTGGCCAGCATGCCGCCGCCGAAGTGGAAGTAGAGAATGTACAGCGGCGCGAAGATGATGGTCGCCCAGAAGATGGCCAGCCACCACGTCGGCAGGGGGTTGTCGTACTCCTGGATGCCGTCGTAGCTGTGGTCCAGCAGGTGATCCTGGTCGGGGAGCTCGCGGCCGTTTTCAGTGCTTTCGGTGCTCACGAGGGATGACCTCCTTTTTCATCGGTGTACCCAGCCGCGTCGTCTTCGAGGGGGAGCTCGCTCAGGTGCTCGTAGGACGCCTTTCGCCGCACCCCGAAGACCCAGAGGACAATCACCGAGAAGACGGCGAAGCACAGAATCAGGCCGATCTCGGCCCATGAGGTCAGCCCGGCGGCGCTCATGATGTCGGACAGGCTCATGATCCCTCCGCGGTGACGATCGCCTCGATGGTCTCGCCACCGTCCGGTGCGATCACCACCTCGACCTCGACCACCTCGGGCTTTGATATGTCGGTGCCGAGGCGTTGCAGGTAGGCGATGAGGGCCACGATCCGCTTGCTCTCGAGCTTCTCCGGGCCGCCCTGGACAATGATCTCTTTGGCGATGGCGTCGGCCTGCTCGTGGGCCATGGCGATCCCGTTGGAGATCTCATCGTCGGTGTAGGGCACGCCGACCAACTGGTTGGCTCGCATCGACCGCGGCACCTCGTCGAA
>CAYPBC010000387.1:0-2985 GCA_964408845.1 uncultured Thermoanaerobaculia bacterium | reverse complement strand
TTCACCGCGGCCGCAAGGCCGCGAGTAACGTCATGTCGGCGTGCCTGGCATCCTCCCGCGGCAGCGCGCCGAAGAACGAACCGCCTCGCCGTCGGAAGCGCGTACCCGGAGCCCGGACCCGGGCACATCCCGGGTATACTCTCCCCATGAAAAGGTGCTGCGCGCTTCTTGCACCCCTCGCGCTTCTGCTCCTCTCGGGGTCATCCACCGCGATTGCGGTCGATCCGCCGCTGGCGGACGGCGTTTCCGGGGCGCCGATCGTGTGGTCTGATGTGGTCGGCAAGCGCGGGCCGGTTGCGGTCCTGGTGTGGGCGTCGTGGGCCCCCGGGGCCGACGCCGTCATCGATGGTTGGGATGGGATCGTGAAGGAGTGTGGCTTGTCCGGACTGCACCCCGTGATTGTCGACGTTCAGGAGACGCTCGCCGACGCCCGGGCGGCTCTGGGCCCGCGCGGGGTTCCCTGGATTCACGACCGCCACGGCGCCCTCCTCAAGCAGTACCGGGTGATCAAGGTGCCCTCGATCGTGGTCGTGTCAACCGAGGGTGAGGCCCTCGCGCACCTCGATCCAACGGTGGCAGCCGTGGCCGGCTGGAGACGTCCTTGATCGCCGACCGCGTGATCGGCGCCGGTTCGTGCGTTGGAATCTCAGCGACGGTGGCGATCGGCCTCACGATGTGTATGGCGTTGGCTGTCGGCTGCGGAGGCGAAACCCCCGGCGCCGCGTCGACGAACGAGGTCATCGTTCAACCGCTTGTTCAGTTCCACCCTCCGGTGCAGACCTTCGTCGCTGCGGGCGACACGATTGAAAGCCTGAGCCGCCGTCTCGCCCGTCGCGATTGGGTAACCTGGCGCGACGCGCTGGTTGAGGAGATCGAGGCCAAGCGTCTGCTCCCCGGGACGGAGTTTCACGGCATCTTGTCGCCGGCCGGCACGCTCGAGAGCCTGAAGGTCGTTTTCGACCGGCGCAACGAGGCCCACTTCACCGCAGGGCCGGATGGAATCATCGCCGAACGCATCGAGCGTGCGCTCGACAGTGAAATCGTGCGTCTCGAGGGGGTGGTGGAAAGCTCCCTCTTCGGGGCGGTGGAATCGGCCGGAGGCGGTCCCGAGCTGGCCGTGCGTATGGCGCAGATCTACCAGTGGGACATCGATTTTCTGCGCGATCTCCGGAAGGGTGACCGGTTTGTGGTGGTGGCGGATCGGCAAAGCGTGGATGGCGAGTTCTACAGCTGGGGCACGGTCTTTGCGACGCGGTTCGTCAACCGCAATCGTACTCTCGATGCCGTCATCTACCCTGACGAAAACGGCCGGCTCGGCTACTACGACCTCGAAGGCCATCCGCTGCGCAAGCAGTTTCTGCGCTCGCCGCTCAAGTTCAGCAGGGTGACGTCGCGCTTCTCGATGAACCGCTTCCACCCGGTGCTCAAACGGCGCATGCCCCACTACGGGGTGGATTACGGGGCGCCGGTTGGGACGCCGGTTCACGTTACGGCAGACGGTACCGTGACCCGCGCCGGACGCAACGGTGGCGGCGGCAACATGGTGACCATCCGCCACACCAACGGTTACGAGACCAACTATCTCCACCTGAGTCGCTTCGGCAAGGGCGTTCGGCGGGGGGTGCGGGTGTCGCAAGGACAGGTGATCGGGTATGTCGGGTCAACCGGTTTGTCCACGGGGCCCCACCTCGACTACCGGGTCAAGCTCAACGGCAGATGGATCAACCCGCTCACCATCTCCTCGCCGCCGGTCAAACCGCTCGTAGAGGCTCGATTGCAGCGTTTTCTTGCCCACGCCCTTGCGGTGCTCACCCTCATCGACGGCGAGCCGCCGCCGGTTGGAGCCCGCTGTTGAGTGCAGAGATCGGGGGGGTCTTGACGGTGGAGACGCCCTGCCGGGCGGATCTCGCCGGCGGGACCCTCGACATCTGGCCGCTCGGGATGCTGCACCCGGGCTCGTTGACCGTCAGTGCGGCGATCCCGGTCATGGTGCGGCTGGAGGTGGATCTCGAGGCGCCCCCAGCGGAGGTGTGGCACGCGATGGGCGATGACGAATGGCGTCGCCTCCATGAGGTGGCGGCGCTGTCCGACCTCAGCGCGGCGGTGGCCTTTGCGGTGCGGCCTTCCGGCGGCGTCCGGGTGCGGGTTCGCTCGCAGGCGGCCCTCGGATCGGGGCTCGGAGGATCCTCCGCCTATGCCGTCGCCCTGGCTCGCGGAATCTTGACCGCAGCCGGTGAGGAGATGGCCGACGAACGGCTGGTACTTCTGGCGCGTGACCTGGAAGCTCGGGTTCTAGGGGTTCCGACCGGCGTGCAGGACCACTGGGCGGCGGTCCACGCGGGAGTGCTGGCGATTCATCACGAGCCCGGAGGCGAGAGGGTCGAGCGGCTCGATGTCGATCCCGAGTGGGTCGGCGAAAGGATGACCGTCTTTGACACCGGCATCACCCACCACTCTGGAATGGTCAACTGGCAGGTCATCCGGCGCCGGTTCGACCGCGAGTCGGACACGACCGAAGCCCTGGAGTTGATCGCCGGCGCGGCTCGCCGTTGTCGAGCCGGGCTCATCGAGGGCAGCGAGGATGGAGTGGGACAGGCAGTGGCCGACGAGTGGAGCGCGCGCGGACGACTCGCTCCGGAGGTCTGTCCACCGGATCTCGATTCCATCATCGACGCCGGGCTTCAAGCCGGCGCATTGGCGATCAAGGCGTGCGGCGCCGGTGGCGGCGGCAGCATCCTGGTGTGGCATTCGCCCGCGGCGCGCGACGCCATCGTCTCCGCTCTGGCGGGAGCGGCGCCGGACGGCCGGGTCGTGGCAACCGGGATCGCGAAGATCGGTTGTCGGGTTCTCTAGCCCGTTCCCATCCGGAAACTGGTGAGATATGCGGGCTAGGGCTGAGCTGCCGGCCTATTCCGGGATCTTGAGCTTCTGGCCGACCTTGATGAGATCGGGGTTATCCAGAATGTCGCGGTTGGCCTCGAAGAT
>CAYPBC010000386.1:0-2987 GCA_964408845.1 uncultured Thermoanaerobaculia bacterium | reverse complement strand
CCTCGACCGGCCCACGAAAAATACTGACACTGGGGCTCGCGCCCCAGGCCGGATCATGCGCCACGTGGGCGCAGACCGGAACGGGGTGTTCGGGCATTGAAACGAAAACTACAGTTTCTCCTCATCTCACTGATCGTCGGCTCCGGGACGCTGGCGGCCCAGGAACCCGGCCGCACCCTGGAGTTCCACTTCGAAGATCGAGCGATCGTCGTCCCTCGATTCGGCCCCAAGGTCGAGGCATTGCCAGTCCTCGAGCTGGTCGGCTCGGAGGTCAAGTACTCGCTCTCGGCCGGCACCTACGGCGTGGTCTCGGGCGAGCATGTGATCCAGTTCGCCGTCGACCACAAGGTCCTGCTGATCGACGGCGATCTGATAGAGGCACAGGAGACGCCGGTGGCCTCACCCGGCGGAGTCGCGGTCAGTCCCCGGTATCTCGAACGGTACCTACTCAGCCCCTTGGGCTTCCACCTCGAACCGGTGCCGCGTGGTTATCGCGTCGTCCGTGGCGCCCGGTTTGCGGATCCGGTCACGGTGCGTCCGGCGGTGGCGGATTTCGGTGTGACAACCACCCTGGTGCTGACCCTCAACCGCCCCACCAAGGCCGAGGTCGAGGAGTTGCCGACCGGGCTACTGGCCATTCGATTCGCGGATGCCACGCCGCACCTGGACAGCAGCAGGCCCTTCCGGTCACGGCGGGTCCGTTCGCTCACCAGCAAGGAGCAGACCATTGAGATCAAGCTCGCCTCGGGAGTCGGTCTGCTCTCCTGGCATGGCCTCGAGGACCCGCCACGGGTGACCATGGAACTCGGACCGGCGCGTCCGACACCGACGCCGGCGCCGGAGCGCGCTCTGGTTGTCACGCGCACCGGGCCGCGGCCGATCGTCATCGACCCGGGTCACGGCGGCGACGACACCGGGGCGCAGTCACCCGACGGGCTGACCGAGAAGGAGCTCACGCTGGCCATCGCGCGTCGCCTGGCCCGGACGCTCGAGAGCCGCGGCCACGCCGTCCGTCTCACGCGCGACGGTGACCAGAGCCGAGCCCTGACCGACCGGACGGCGCTGGCCAATCGGCTCGAGGCGCCCGTCTTCGTCTCTCTGCATGCCAACGCCTCCACCTTTTCATCGGTTTCCGGCGCCGAAACCTACTACATGAGCCTCGACAGCGCCTCTGACGAGGCAGCCGCGGCGACTGCCGACCTCGAGAACCGCGCCGGCGGATCGGCGGATGAAAGATCGCCTCTCGATCTCATCCTCTGGGATCTCGCCCAGGCCGAGGTCCTCAACGAGAGTGCCGAGTTCGCGCTTGCCGTTCAGGGACGTCTCAACGCCCGTCTCGGATCACGCGACCGGGGGGTCAAACAGGCGCCGTTCGTGGTTCTCACCGGCGCTACGATGCCGGCGATTCTGGTCGAGGTGGGATTCCTCTCCAATACCTCCGAAGCCCAAAAGCTGATCCAACCCGACTACCAGCAGCAGCTTGCCGAAGCCGTCGCCGCGGGTATCGAGGACTTCTTGAGGCCGAGATGAACTGGAGGGTAGCCCTGATCGCGGTGGCGGCGGTGGCAGCGGTGGCTTTGCTGGTGTGGCTGCTCCAGGGAGGAACTCCACGCGCGGTACAGCAGGAGGCCGTTTCGGTTCAGGAAATTCCAACCCCGACACCGGCGCCCGAACAACGGATCATCCTCCTCTTCACCGGCGCCGACGGTATGCTCCACCCCGAACTGCGATCGGTTCCCCTTCCAAAAGAGGTGCACGAACGCATCCAGATCGTGATGCGCGAGCTGCTTGCCGGACCCGCCTCCTCGCCCCGGCTGGCCCCGGTGGTTCCCTACCAGGCGTCACTCAAGGCGGTCTTCGTCGACCGGAACGGCAACGCCTTTGTCGATCTCACGGCGCCCCCGGTGCCGCTCGCCGGATCGAGCACCGAGCTGATCCTGGCCTATGGCGTGGTCAATTCGATCATCCTCAACTGCCCGGAAGTCTCGGCCGTCCAGATCCTCTTCGGCGGACACGAGGTCACGACCCTCACCGGCCACCTCGACCTGTCGAAACCATTGGTCCTCAACAAGCGCTTTATCGCTCGATCATGAGTCAGATCGGCATCTTCGACTCCGGCGTTGGCGGGCTCACGGTTCTCAAGGCCCTGCGCGAGAGGATGCCGAGCGAGCACTACCTCTACCTCGGAGACACCGCCCGCCTCCCATACGGCACCAAGACCGCGGCCACCGTCCGCCGATACGCACTCAACGCCGCGGGCCGGTTGGTGGACCATGGTGTCAAGCTCCTGGTGGTCGCCTGCAACACCGCCTCCTCATATGCCCTTGACGTACTCACCGAGTTCTCACCGGTTCCCGTGGTCGGGGTCGTGGTGCCGGGAGCGCGGGCGGCTCTCGTAACCGGCGCCGGCCGCGTCGGCGTTATCGGGACCGAGGGTACGATTCGCTCGGCCGCCTATCAGGAGGCCCTCGCCGGCCTCGGCGCCGCGGTCGAGGTCCGCGCCGCAGCCTGCCCGCTCTTCGTACCCCTCGCCGAGGAAGGTTGGGGGGACCACCCGGTGACCGACCAGATCGCCCGTCACTACCTCACACCGCTTCTCGAGTGGGGCGCCGAGACTTTGATTCTCGGCTGCACCCACTACCCACTGCTGACGCCATCCCTCGAACGGGTAGTGGGTCCAGAGGTACGCCTCGTCGACTCGGCGAGTGCGGTTGCAGACGCCGTCATCGGCGATCACGCAGAGCTCATCGACACCTCGGCCGGCGCCACCGGTGACGTCCACATCCAGCTCACCGACGCCTCCGACCGATTCCTGCGCATCACCAAAGCAATTCTGGGCCGCGATCCCGAGCACCTCGAGGTCGTCGACATTGACTCCGTCAATGTCGAATTCTGAATTCTCAATTTTGAATTCCCACCCACCCCTCAATTTCAATCGGGATGAGCGGGCTGCATTCCTAATTGCTGACGGCCTTCGGCCGTCGCGA
>CAYPBC010000385.1:0-2994 GCA_964408845.1 uncultured Thermoanaerobaculia bacterium | reverse complement strand
CGGGCACGGAGACGGGGTGCGGTACCCTTCCCCACGGAGGTGGCGATGCGGATCATCGTACTTGGAGCGGGCAGAGTGGGGGAGGCCATCGCCAGGGATCTGGCGGCGGCGGATCGATTCGACCTGACGGTCGCGGATGTGTCGCAAGAGGCGCTCGATCGGCTCGCGGTGGTCACGGGATTGACGACCGAGCGGGCCGACCTCGCGGCGGGGGGCGAGATCGCCCGCCTCGTTGCTGGTTACGAACTAGTTGTCGGCGCGGTGCCCGGGTCGATGGGTTTTGCGACCCTGGGCCGGGTCATTGAGACCGGCGTCAACGTGGTCGACATCTCCTTCTTCGAGGAGGAACCGTGGCCGCTGAACCAGCTCGCCATGGACCGCGGCGCGACCGCAGTGATGGACTGCGGGGTAGCGCCGGGATGCTCGAATCTGATCCTCGGCCGCGCCGAGGCCTCGTGGGAGCGTGTCGAGGCGTTCCGCTGCTACGTCGGCGGGCTGCCGGTTGCGCGCCACTGGCCGTATCAGTACAAGGCCGTGTTCTCGCCCATCGACGTTATTGCCGAGTACACTCGTCCGGCGCGGCTGGTCGAGGGCGGTGAGGTGGTGACTCGGCCGGCACTGACCGAGATCGAGGCGCTCGATTTCGACGAAGTGGGTACCCTCGAGGCCTTCAACACTGACGGTCTGCGCACCCTGCTCAAGACTTCCAAGGTGCCCGAGATGAAAGAGAAGACCATGCGCTACCCAGGCCATTGCGAGCAGATGTGCATGCTCCGAGACACCGGCTTCTTCGACTCCGATCCAATCGAGGCGGGAGGCGCCAACGTGCGACCGATCGATGTCACCGCCAAGCTTCTGATCCCGGCCTGGCAGCTCGAGGAGGGTGAGGAGGATGTGACGGTAATGCGGATCGAAATCGATGGCGTGGTCGATGGCGAGCGGGTGAGGCGGAGGTACGACCTCCTCGACCGCTACGACCATGAGTCCGGGATCACTTCGATGGCCCGTACAACTGGTTACACCTGCACGGCGATGGTTAACGCGATCGCCGACGGGCTCTACTCCGAGCCCGGTTTGTCGCCGCCGGAGCTGGTGGGCCGGAACCAAGCCTGTTTCGATTTCATTTTCGACTACCTCGCCGAACGCGGCGTACGGTTCGAAATCACTGAGGAATCGTTGGAACGTTAGAACGTTACACGTTAGAACGTTCAACCACCCGTGCGGTGAAGAACACTGCAGCTTCCCGGGCGGGCGGGTGGCAACGTTTAAACGTTCAACGTTCTAACGTTCAAACGTCTCCTCCCCGCCGTGGGCGGCGAGGGTGCGTCGTACCAGCTCCCTCAGCAGCTCCTCACGCTGGTCGAGATCGAGATCGAGGGCGCCCGCCACCACCGGCCACGCGGCGGTGACGAGAAACAGCGGCGCCGCGAGGCCGAGGAAGAGCAGCCGCGCCTCGCTGCTGGCCTGCGGATTGTCACCGTGGCCGATGGCGGTCGCGAGCTGCTCGAAGGCGGTTCGCAGCGGCGGTGTCAGAGACTCGACAGCTACCGAGCCGCCGTCGGCGAGATCGCGGAGGAGGAGGCGGGTGGCGGCGTCGTCCAACTGCATGCGGTCGAGGACTCTGCCGAGCGCGTCGAGCACGCTCACCGGCTCGCGTTCACCGGCGTCGTCACCGGCGGCGGGCCCCATGTCGGCGAGACCGGCGGCGGCCAGGCGCAACACCGCCCGGTAGAGTTGGCGTTTTCCGCCGAAATGGTAGGAGACCGCCCCGGGGTTGGCGCCGGCCAGGTTGCAGATATCGCGCACGGACGCGCCGCGATAACCGTTGTCGGCGAAGAGACGGGTTGCCGCCTGAAGGAGCCGTTCACGGGTTGTGAGATTCATACAGTTGTTTGTATCATTTCGTGACGGAATGTACAAGCAACTGTGTTTCGCTGGGCAAGATGGTCCTAATGAGAGTGTGATAGCAGAGGTATCGACACTATTATGAGACTCTGTTGGCATTAAAGTATTTAAATTCAGAATGTTATAAAAACCTAACAAACGACTGTATGAATATCGAGGTCCTGCCTTGACTTCAACCGCGCCGTTATTTAGGATCGATATACAGAATGGGAAAAGATGATTTGAGTGTCGTGGCCGTGATACCGGCGCGCTGGGGTTCCACGCGATTTCCCGGCAAGATCCTGGCGAAGATCGCCGGTGAGCCGATGATCGCACATGTGGTGCGGCGGGCGTCGGAGGCTCGCAACGTGAATCACGTGATCGTCGCCACCGACGACGAGCGGATCGCCGACGTTGCGGCGGCCTCGGGCGCCGAAGCAGTCATGACCGGCGAGTGTGCGTCCGGCACCGATCGAGTGGCCGAAGCGGTGGCAGGGCAAGGCGACTGGGACATCGTGGTCAACGTCCAGGGTGACGAACCGCTGCTCTCCGGTGACAACATCGACGTGCTGGTGGATTCGTTGCTTGTGGACGAGGATGTCGTGATGTCGACCCTGTGCCGGCCGTTGGAGGCGGAACGGATCGAGGACCCGAATACGGTCAAGGTCGTGCGGGACGTGCGCGGACGAGCCCTCTACTTCTCTCGATCACCGATTCCGTACCCGAGAAACCGCGATGCGGCGTGGGGCCTGTGGCAACTCCATCTCGGGGTTTACGGTTTTCGACGGAATGTGCTCGAACGCTTCGTCGCCTTGCCGCCGTCCAAACTCGAACAGGCAGAAAGACTCGAGCAACTGCGGGCTTTGGAAAACGGCATTCCAATCCAGGTGCTGGATGCGCCGCACGCGGCCTTCGGGGTCGATACGCCGGAGGATCTCAGGCGGGTCGAGAAAATCATCAACAAAGATTGAGCAGGAGGAGTCGAGATGGCCACGAAGTATGTGTTTTTCACCGGCGGCGTTGTTTCAGGTTTGGGCAAGGGCATCTCGGCATCGTCGCTGGCGGCCCTGATGGAGGCTCACGGTTACACCGTGACCATGCTCAAGGTGG
>CAYPBC010000384.1:0-3006 GCA_964408845.1 uncultured Thermoanaerobaculia bacterium | reverse complement strand
ATTGAGAATTGAGAATTGAGAACTGAGAATTCACCCCTCCGCTCGTCTCAGCACCGTACAAACGGAAGCACATATCGGGCCGCCGATGTTGAAGGTGGCGGCGAGCTTGGGATCCGGCACCTGGAGTTCGGCCGGGACCTTCCCCTGGAGCTGCCAGGCGGACCACCCGATCATCGCCAACCCCGAGGCCCCGACCGGGTGGCCCTTGGCGATCAGACCACCCGAGGTGTTGATGCCGCACTCGCCCTTGGCGTCGGCCTTGCCCTCGACCCAGTAGCGGGCCCCCTCTCCGTAACCGGCTTTGCCGATGACCTCGGTGCCGATCGCGCCCATGACCGTAAAGCAGTCGTGGATCTCGGCGACGTTGACATCGTCCGGGCCCGCGCCGGCCATCTCGTAGGCCGCGTTCATGGCGGCAAACGCACCCTCGGGTTTGAGGACGTCGCGTCCCTCTTTTTTCAGGGGGTCGGTCGCCTGGCCCCAGCCTGCGATCTCGACGCAGTCGGCCTTGGCGATCCCCAGCTTCGCGAGACCTTCCTCGGTGGCGAGGATCATCCCGGCATAGCCGTCGGTGATCTGCGAGCAGTCGTAGGTCTTGAGCGGCAGGCCCTCGACGATGTAGCGGTTACGGCCTTCGGGGGTCGCCGCCTCGTCCACGGTCACATGGACCTTCTGCATCTGCGCGTACGGGTTGTGGTTGCCGTTGCCGTACTCGCGCGACGAGATCTCGGCAAAGTCGCGCTCGGTGGTTCCGTGCGCCACCATGTAGTCACGCATGACCTCGGCAAAGAGGTGGGGAAAGATGTAGACCTTGCCCTCACGCTCGTCGGGGTGCGAAAAGTAGCCCAACACCTCGCCGATGAGGGCACCGTCCATCTTGCCCTCCTCGTTGCGCATCTTCTCGAAGCCGACCGCGATACCGACCTCGCCGAGGCCCATCTGCATCTTTCCGATCGCGCTCAGCACCGCCTGGCCGCCCGAAGCGCAGGCGTTCTCGACCGCCTCGATGGGCTTGGCGCCAAGCCCCGGCACCATCGCAACCAGGCCAGCCAGAAGACCCTGCTGGTTGAGCGAGAAGTTGCAGGTCGCGCCGATCGACGCGACGTCGATGCTCGCGGGTTCGGCCCCGATCTCCCCACAGGTCTCCGTGACCGCGTTGGCGATGATCTCCGGCACCGTCATGTCAAACAGCTTGCCGAATTTCGATTGGTGATATGCAGCGATATATACTTTCTTCACGTTACCTCCATGTTGTTTCCGATGCCGATCCCGTTCCCGAGGTGGGCGCGTGAGCGGCATTCCTAATTCCTAATTCCTAATTCCTAATTTTCCTGTTCTTCCTTCCAACGATCGACGAGCTCTCCTTTGACTACCTTGCCGTAAGGCGTGCGTGGGAGCTCTTCGACAACCCGAAACTCCTTGGGAATCTTGTAGCGAGCGAGGCGGCCACCAAGGAACTCACTCAGCTCCTCTTCGGTCACCGCTTCGTTCGCGGCCGCCACCACGAAGGCCACGCCAACCTCTCCCCAGGTCGCATGGGGGACGCCGATCACCGCCGCATCGGCGAGCGCCGGATGTTGCAGGAGGGTGTTCTCGATCTCCGCCGGGTAGACGTTGACCCCGCCCGAGATGAACATGTCCTTGGCGCGGCCCGCGATGTAGAAAAACCCGTCGGCATCGCATCGCGCCATGTCGCCGGTGTGGAACCAACCATCGGCGTCGCGTGACTCGGCAGTCGCCTCCGGGTTGTTCCAGTAACCGGCCGACACATGCGGTCCGCGGAAGCAGAGCTCGCCAACGTCATCGGGCGGCAACTCCTGCCCGCCCTCGTCGACCACCCGCGCCTCGGTGAACATCAGCGGCCGGCCGATCGAACCCGCCTTGGTCCACGCCTCCTCGTTGGACATCGCGAAGCAGTTGACCCCGACCTCGGTCAGACCGTAGCCCTGCCGCATCACCACGCCGCGCTCGCGGTAGACGCCGACCAGGTGGCGCGGCATCGGCGCGCCGCCGGAGATGAACCAGCGCACATGGCTGAGGTCGGCCGTTTTGAAGTCGGGCGCATCAGCGAGCATCTTCCAGATCGTCGGCACACCCAGGACCACAGTGCAATGTTCCTCTGAAATAACCCGCCACACCTCGGAGGGGTCGAAGTCGCGGTGGAGAACGATGGTCCCACCGGCCAGCAAGATCGGCATCAGAAAGGCGCCGAGACCACCCGCGTGATAGAGCGGGGTGAAGACCGGGCTGACGTCGTTTTCCGAGAGCTGCCAACAAGCGACCGTGTTGTAGGCGTTCCAGGCCACCATGCGGTGCGGGGTGATGACCCCCTTTGGGCGGCCGGTCGTGCCAGATGTGTAGAGCAGACAGTACGGGTCCTCCGGGTCACAGACCGACGGCACGAAATCGGCCTCCCCCACCGATCCGTGCAGGTCCGACCACGAGAGATCGCCGGGGTCATCGCTGTCGTCGAGCGCCACAACCCGTCCAAGATCCACCAACGACCGCAGCTCGCGAACGGCGTCCGCATGCTCGCCGCCATAGATCAGCGCCGACAGCCCGCAGTCGGCGACAATCACCGCCAGCTCGGCTGCTGTCAGCCGGGTTCCGAGGGGCACCAGGATGACTCCCGACTTGGCGGCGGCGAAAAGGGCATCGAGGAACTCGAGCCGGTTGTCGGACAGGATTCCGAGCCGGTCACCACGTCTCAGTCCAAGGGCATACAGCCACGCCCGCGCACAGGTGGCGGCCCGATGGTCCATCTCGCGGTACGTGAGGCGCTGAGAGCTGGCCACATCGACAATCGCCGTACTCTCCGGCGACAGGCGGCTCCGCTCGCCAATGATGTCGGCGCAGATCATGGTTCCAGCATCTCGCTCTCAGCGACGGCGATCTCCGCCGGTGGCATGGCGAGCGCTGCCCGCAGCGCTTCGGCTGTCTTGTCCGGGCACTCGCGCTGCGGCACGTGGCCGCAGCCATGCACCAGGTGCAGCCGCGCCCGCGGCA
>CAYPBC010000383.1:0-3009 GCA_964408845.1 uncultured Thermoanaerobaculia bacterium | reverse complement strand
GGGGGGTTATCTCGACACCGAATGGGCGGAGGACTTCGACCTGTGGCTGCGTCTCCTCGAGGCCAGAGTGTGCTTTTCGAAGGTCGAGCGCTATCTGTATTTCTGGCGCGAGCACGCCGAACGGCTGACCCGCGTCGATGCCCGGTACTCAGTCGAGAACTTTCTGCGCTGTAAAGCGAAGTACCTCCTCAGTGGGCCGCTGGCCGGTTGTGAGCGTGTGGTTGTGTGGGGCGCGGGCCAGACCGGGCGCCGTCTGTCGAAGCACCTGTTGCGGGACGGAGCGCCTATCGACGCCTTCGTCGACATCGATCCCGAAAAGATCGGGACCACCCTGCGCAAGAAGCCGATCATCGATCCCGAAGAGCTGTCGGCGCTGATCGGCCGGGGCACCGTGGTATTGGCTGCGGTCGGCTCCCGTGGTGCGCGCGAGCTGATCCGTGGGCGGCTCAACGCCATCGGCCTCCGCGAAGGCCGCGAGTATTGGTGCGTCGCGTAAGCTGAGCGCCGGAGGTGGGACAGATACCTGGCCTGGGCGTGAGCCCCAGGGAACGAGGGGATCATAAGAAACGAAAGCCGCGAAGCGGCGACAGACCTTTGGATGCCGGGTTCCGGCCGGAGGTCTGTCGCCCCTTCAGGGCTGGGTGATCGTCACGGTCGTTGTCCCTGGGGCTCACGCCCCAGGCTATGCGTATTTCGCCGCTTCGCGGCTCGCATCGAGGACGGGATCGGCTTCAGTCGTTCTCGTGAACCGCAACGGGCTCCAAATCCCAGATCTCGTTGGCATACTCTCTGATGGCGCGGTCGGATGAGAAGTACCCCATGGCTGCGACATTTCGGATTGCGGCTGCGGCCCAAGCGGGGCGGTCGCGGTAGAGCTCCGCGGCGTGCTCCTGGGCCTCGACGTAGGAGTGGAAGTCGGCGAGACAGACGTACCGGTCCCCGTGCTCCATGAGCGCCGACCAGATGTCCCGAAGCTGCTCGGCGGCATCACCGGCGAAGGTGCCGTCCCTGAGGTCGTCGATCACCCCGGCGAGCTCTGCGTCGGCGCGGTAGATCTTCCACGGCCGGTGGGCGCCGGTGGTGAGGCGCGTCTCCACCTCCTCGGCGGTGAGGCCGAAGATGAAGATGTTGTCGTCACCGACCGCGTCCTTGATCTCGATGTTGGCACCATCGAGGGTGCCAATGGTGAGCGCGCCGTTGAGGGCCATCTTCATGTTGCCGGTGCCGGAGGCCTCCATTCCGGCGGTCGAGATCTGCTCGGAGAGATCGGCGGCGGGAATGATCTTCTCGGCCAGAGTCACGCGGTAGTCGGGAACGAAGGCGACTTTGATGCGGCCGGCAACGTCCGGGTCCGCGTTCACCACCTCGCCGACCCCGTTGATGAGGCGGATGATGAGCTTTGCCATGTGGTAGGAGGGCGCGGCCTTGGCGCCGAAGATGAAGCTGCGGGGCAGCACATCCGCCCCGGGATCGGCCTTGATTCTCCGGTAGAGGAGAATGACATGCATGATGTTGAGCAGTTGTCGCTTGTACTCGTGGAGGCGTTTGATCTGAACATCGAAGAGCGAGTCCGGATCGAGAGTGATGCCGGTGAGCCCCTCCACCGTGATGGCGAGGTCCTGTTTGTTGGCCCGCTTGATATTCATGAACTCGTCTGAGAACCCGGGGTCGTCGGCCAGCGCATCGAGCTCCTGCAATCGGTCGAGATCGCGCGGCCAGCCGTCGCCGATTCGGTTCGTGATGGCGGCTGACAACCGCGGGTTGCAGGCGAGGAGCCACCGCCTCGGCGTCACGCCGTTGGTGATGGCTACGAATCGATCCGGCCAGAGATCGGCGAAGTCCTTCACAACCCGGGTCGTCAAGAGCTCGGTATGGAGCTTGGCGACCCCGTTGGTCTTGTGGCTGCCGACGATGGCGAGGTTGGCCATGCGCAGCCGCTTGTCAGCGTCGTCGGCGAGGATAGACATCCGCCGTAGACGATCGGGGTCGCCGGTGAAGCGGTCCTTGACGGAATCCATAAAGCGGCGGTTGATCTCATAGATGATCTGCACGTGCCGTGGAATCAGCGGTTCCATCACCGACACCGGCCAGGTCTCGAGCGCCTCGGGCAGCAGGGTGTGGTTCGTGTAGCTGCACACGCTGCGGGTAATCTCCCAGGCTGGGATCCATTTGAGCCCGGCCTCGTCGAGCAGATACCGCATGACCTCGGCCACGGTGAGCGCCGGGTGGGTGTCGTTGAGCTGGAAGGCGACCTTTTCCGGCAGGAGCTCCCAAGCTTCACCGTGGCGGCGCTGGAAACGGTCCATGACGTCACGCACCGAGCACGCGACGAGGAAGTACTCCTGCATGAGCCGCAGACGGCGCCCTGCTTCGACGTCGTCAGCCGGGTAGAGCACTCGGGTAACCGCCTCCAACCGCCCGCGCTCCTCCACGGCCTTGACGAAGTTGCCGCGCGAGAATATCTGGAAGTCGAACTCCGAGGCGGCCTGGGCGTTCCACAACCGCAAGATCATGGTTGTATTGGTGCCGTAGCCCGCAACCAGGATGTCGTAGGGGGTGCCGTACGCTAGCCGCCAGTCGGTCCACACCGGCCGGTGCTTGCCGTCCTCCCGGGTTATCCAATCCACCCGGCCCCCGACCTTTATAGGAACCGTGAGGTCGTGGCGAACCACCTCCCACGGGAACCCGCCTTCGAGCCAGGTGTCCGCGCGCTCGACCTGCCAGCCGTTTTCGATGGATTGGCTGAACATACCGTAGTCGTAACGCAGGCCGTAGCCGTACGCGGGGTAGTCGAGAGTTGCCAGTGAGTCGAGGAAGCAGGCTGCGAGACGGCCGAGACCGCCATTGCCGAGCCCGGGGTCGGGCTCCTCTTCGATGATGGTGTCGAGGTTGAGGCCGAGCAGCTGCATCGCCTCGCGGGCGGTGTCGAGGAGACCGGTGGCGATGAGGTTATTGAGCATCAGGCGCCCGAGCAGGTACTCCATCGACAGGTAGTGGACCGTTTTCGGC
>CAYPBC010000382.1:0-3014 GCA_964408845.1 uncultured Thermoanaerobaculia bacterium | reverse complement strand
AATGGGCGCTGCCCGACGAGGCGGAGGGCAGGCCGGTGATGCCGTGGGAGGAGGACGAAGAAGTGATCAGTGATCAGTGATCAGCGGCCGGTGGCACCGCGTCTCTGAACACAGACTGATCACTGATCACTGATTACCGATTACTTCTCGAGGTCATCCGATCCAGTCGCAGGGTGGCATCGGGACCCATGAAGCGGCGGCCGGCGAGGATGACCACCAGCATGGCGCCGAGGGCTACCGCAGCGGCGATCATGAACATCACGACGATCTGGTAGGCCACCGCCTGCATTGGCGGCGAACCGGCGAGGATCTGGCCGGTCATCATTCCCGGAAGGGACACGATGCCGGCTGCGGCCATCGAGTTGATGATCGGGATCATGCCGGTTCGCACCCCGTCCCGGAGTGGCGCCGCCAGCGCCTCACGGCGGGTAGCGCCAAAGGCGATCCGCAGCTCGACTTCGGCTGATCGGGTCTCGAGATAGTCCATAAAGCGGTCAAGGCAGAGCGAGATCCCGGTCAGCGAGTTACCGAGGATCATCCCCAACAGCGGGATCACGTACTGGGGGTCGTACCAGGGTTTTACGCCAACCACGACCTGGGTCACGATGCCGCCCACCAGAAAACAGGAGGCGGCCATGGTGAGCCAGGCGTCGGCGAGGATTCCACGGTAACGACGAGTTGCCCGGCTCACCGCCTCGCGGGCCGCAAAGATGGTCATCAGCAGCAGCAGGCCGACCACCAGCAACGGGTTGTCGAGCGAAAACACCCTTTCGAGAATCAGCCCAAGCAAACCGAGCTGGATCGTCGTCCGCAATGCCGCGATCGCCAGCCGTCGCTCGATGCCGAGTCTGAGTGCAACCGACACCACCCCCGCGGCGACGATCAGCAGCGTCGCCGTCGCGAGCTGCAGCGGACCAAGCTCTATGAGGCCGCTCATCGGATCTCCCTGAGGCTTCCGTCGGCGAGCCGGAGTCGGCGGTCGGCGCGGACGTTGAGCTCGGGATCATGAAGCGCACACAGCAGCAGTCGCCCCGGACGGCGGGCATATCGCAGGAGAAGCTCAAAGCTCTGCTCGGCGACCTCCGGGTCGAGTCCGGACAGTGGCTCGTCGGCCACCAGCACCGGCGGGTCCCAGAGCAGGCCCCTCACCAGCGCCAGCCGGTGGCGTTCGCCCCCAGACAGCGTCCGCACCTCACGGTCGAGGGGCAGCCGGCCGAGGTCAACTGCTTGCAGGAGATCGCCGGACGCACCCTCGTCGAACACCTGGCGACATCCGGTGCACTGAGCAAATGGGAAGGCGAGGTTGTCCCGCACAGTCCCCGCAAGCATCGGCGCGTCCTGCGCCGCCAGGGTCACCTGTGCTCGCCATGCCGGCATCTGGGCTTCGGCGTAATCGGCGCCGTCCAGCTCCCGGCCCGCCTCGGGCGACCATGCGAGACCGGTGATGCAGCGCAACAGGGTTGACTTGCCGCTGCCGGAAGGGCCCTCCAATGCGACACACTGCCCCTCCGCCAACGACACCGAGGTGTCCTCGAAGAGCAGCCGCCCCTCGCCGTCACGCGCCGAGAACGGTCCGCATTCGAGGAAGGCTGCCATGGATGCAGTCTACCGCCACCCGAGCGATTCGACCCGAACAACCACAGAGACACAGAGCAGACACAGAGCATCGCAAACACGAAGACTCGAAGGCATCGCAACGTCGCACACCCATCGCAATTCGCCCACAGATCACGCAGATAGGCCCAGATGATCTCCTTAACTCGGCATCAGTCTTCGCCAAACAGCGTGGGCTGGCCGAGCTCACCCGGGACGAGATTGCTGGCGCCCACGCCGAGGAGACGGACTGAGCGACGGCACGCGTCGGTTCGGCGCACCAGCTCGCGGGCGAGCGCAGCAATGGTGGCTGCGTCGGCGGTGGGAACGGGCAGGGTGTGGGAGCGGGTCGGGGTTTGAAAGTCGGGGTAACGCACCTTGACCGTGATCGTCGAGGCCGCGAGTCGCCGCTTATCGAGACCTTGGGCGACCTCGGAGGCCATGGCGTCGAGGATCTCGTCGATCTCCTCGATCGTCTTCAGATTCTCAGCGAATGTGCGCTCGGTGCTCAGACTCTTGCGGACATGGCGGGTGTGGACCGAGCGGTCGTCGATGCCCCAGGCGCGATCCTGCATCGTGCGGCCCCAGTTGCCGAATCGGGCGAGCAGCAGATCAACCGACGCGCGGCGGAGATCGGCCACCGTCTTCAGGCCCATGGCGTGCATGGTCTTCTCGGTGGCGGGTCCGATGCCATGGAGCCGCCGCACCGATAGTGGAGCGAGGAACGCCTCGACCCCGGACGGACGAACCACGGTCAGCCCGTCCGGCTTGTCAAAATCGGAGGCGATCTTGGCCACCAGCTTGTTTGGCCCAACGCCGACGGACACCGTTAGCCGGCGCTCCTCGCGAACTCGTCTCCGGATGTCCACGGCGATCGCGGTGGCGCTGCCGTGCACACCCAGATACTCGCTCACGTCGAGAAAGGCCTCGTCGAGCGACAGGGTCTGGATGACCGGGGTGTAGTCGCGGTAGATGGCGAAGATCGCCTGCGACTCCTCCCGGTAGCGCCGAAACTCCGGTTTGAGAAAGATGGTATCGGGGCACAGCCGCCGCGCCTGCGCCGCGGGCAGCGCCGAGTGGATCCCGAATCTGCGGGCCTCGTAGTTGGCGGCCGCCACGACCCCGCGGCCCGAGGGGTCGCCACCCACCACGACCGGCTTGCCTTCGAGCGACGGGTCATCTCGGATGTGGACCGCGGCATAGAAGCAGTCCATGTCGCAGTGGAGGATCCGCCGCAAGGGCGCTGAGTTGAGCATATTCCGATCTTACGCTGTATTTATCCCAATTCAAACCCGATGCCACCCCTTTCAACCAAGGGAAAAGGGCAGGCGGAACCGACGCGCTCCGAGCGCGGCGGCCGGTGGGAAGTCGGGCTGCGACGAACGCTCGCGTTCGGAGCAGACAGGCTCCCGGCCGGTGGG
>CAYPBC010000381.1:0-3016 GCA_964408845.1 uncultured Thermoanaerobaculia bacterium | reverse complement strand
TCCTCCTCGCGCCTTGACCTCGGCTCGCGAGCCCCATCGGCGGACGGCACTGGGGGCTCTGGCCGGACCTCTGGATCGAAAACCCCACTGGGCGCGGCACCTCACCAGTCTCGCGACGAAACCCGGCGAGATATGCGGGCTGGAGACTCCCGCGGTACCTCGTTGGTCGAGCTCCTGGTTGTATTGGCCCTCCTCAGCATCATGGTCTTGGTGGCGGCCGATCTGGTGATCCACTCGGTACAGTTGTTGGGCGCAGTTGGTCGTTCGGTGCGCAATCCCATCCTGGTTCACGTCGTGAACCGATTGCGCAACGATGTCCAGGAGGCGGCAGCCGTGGCAAATCCAGACACGATTTGGTCTGAGGATGCGCTCGTGCTCGTGACCCGATCGGGAGGATTTGTGCGCGTTGGTGTGGAAGATGGCAACCTCGTCCGCTGGACGGTGGCGCCGGGAAGCGGCGCTGTCGAGGAACGGGTGTTGCTGCGCGGCGTCACCTCGTGGTGGTGGCGGTCGCCGGTGACGGGAGTGGTCGACCTCAACATCGGTTACCTGGTCAACCCGTCGCCCGAGCGCCGGGTTTCCCGCGATCCGGGCTACGGCCGCGAACGACGGAAGGAAAACCTTCGTTTCGCCATTCGAGGAAGTGGAGGAGGGCGGCAGTGGTAGCTGGCAGATCCTCCGAGCGGGGTACGGCGCTGGTTTTCGCACTCGCCACTCTGACCCTGATCGCGATCACGATCGGCGCCGTCACAGCCGAGATCCAGTCGCGCGGCGCCGGGGTGGTTCTCGAGGAGCGGGCGGTGCGGGTGACTGCCCTTTCCGACGCTGCGATGGCCGAGACAATCGCCGAGCTCGCCATGAATGGCGTGACGTTCGCCGGGGTGACCGAGCGGCGATTCGAGGGTGGAACGGTCTCGAGCCTGGTTCGACCCAAGGGCGCCTGGGAGGTAGAGGTGATCGCCGTCGGCCGCCGTAATGACTGGCAGGCGACGGTGACCGCCAGCGTGTGGGTCAAGGACGGGGTCCGCATCCTGTGGTGGAAGCGCACCCAGGGCCCGATTGCTGAGCCGGTAGAGGAGCCTTGATCCGTCCCAGTGCCCGCGTCCGTGTTTGTGTCCCGGGGAGGCGCTTCCGCGAGAGGATGCCAGGCACGCCGATGCGCGATCCGTTTTCAAAGCGCTCCCCGTGAGGTGCCAGGCACGCCGACATGACGTTGAGGGCAACGTCAGGTCGGGATGCCAGGCACCTCCAATGAACGCGCTCGGGATGCCAGGCACCTCCGGTGACGGCGGTCCGTTTCCCGAGGTGATTTCGAAAATTCGAAATTCGAGCGGGCGTCCGGCATTCCTAATTCCTAATTCCCAATTCCTAACTCATTCCTGTTGGGCGGGAACATCCAATCGTCGCTGCAGCATCAGGTTCCGCGGATCTCTGCTCTCGCCGACGGAGGAGACGCGGATCGCCGCCTTCTCGCCGACCGGGCAGCGGTTCTCGCACAGGCCGCAGCCGGTGCAGAGCTCGGGTTCGATGTTGGGGCGCTGGAGGGAGACCGGTTTGCCGTCGCGGCGGATGATGTCGACGTTTTCGAGCCACACCGCCTTGGGTGAGGTCGGGCACATCTCCTCGCAGACGATGCACGGGGTCTCCATTCCCCACGGCAGGCAGCGGCCGCGATCGACAAAGGCGGTCCCGATTCTGACCTCGGCCGGCCCGCCGATGGCTTGCTTGATTTCCGGATCGAGGGTGGCAAGCGCCTCGGTGGGGCAGACCTCACCGCAACGAATGCACGAGGGCTCGCACCACCCGCGGCGCATGTCGAGGATCGGCGTGAACAGACCCTCGATCCCGGTCTTGCCGAGGTCCGAACGAATCACGCCGGTCGGGCACGAGGCCGAGCACGCGCCGCAGGTAATGCAGCGCGAAAGAAACGCCTCCTCGTCGAGGGCGCCGGGCGGCCGGATTGCGTCATCGGCGCGGGCGTCGATGCCGCCGCCGCCGGCGCGCAACACCGGTGCAAAGACCGACGCACTCGCCACCGTCAACAAGAACCGTCGCCGGCCGACGTCGAGGGACGGCGTCATGGCTGGTTCTTCGACGTTCGCGAGCCCGTAACGGAGGCTCTCCTCGGCGCAGGGCCCGATGCAGTTGAGGCAGACGTGGCACTCGCTCACCCGGTGCCTGTCGAGGGGCTCATCGGCGCCCTGGCAGGCGAAGAGGCATAGCGTGCAGCCGCTGCAGGTGGCGGCGCCATCGCGGCGAATGCGCAGGGGGGCGAGCCGGGCGAAGACGCCGAGAAGAGCCCCCAACGGGCACACCGCCCGACAGAAGAACCTCGGCATCCACGCCGCCATCAAGAGGACGGCCGCCAGGAGGCCGAAGGAGATCCAACCCCCCGGTGAGGCGCCTCCGTGCCACAGCGGACGAATTCCGGCGGCGAAGGCACGGTGAAGCAGGGCTATCGGGTCGAGCCAACCGATGTGGTTGGCACCAAGCGCCGCCCACACCAGAAGCACCGTCAGCACGATGTACTTGATGGCGAACCACCGCCGGTAGCGGTTGATCTTGGGGAGCTTGCGCCGCTCGGGTCCGGCGACCCACGAGACCAGCTGCTGCAGGGTGCCGAGCGGGCAGATCCAGCCGCAGAAGAAGCGACCCAGCACCGCGGTCAGCGCGAGCACCACGAGTCCGATCCACGTCCAGCGGGGGATGGTCCAGTCCGAAAGCGCCGTGCCGATTGCGGTCAGCGGGTCGAGAGCGAGAAGGATCGAGGCCACGGCGCCGGGGACCCGCGGCTCGGCAAGACCCCAGAAGAGGGCCAAGAAGGCGAGTAGGAAAAGGGTCTGCACCACGATCCGAAAGTGGCGAGCGCGGGGAGGCGTCATCGGTTCCATCCGAATTGCGGATCAGTTTTGAGTTTTCGCTGCAACGTTCCGGCGAGGCGCTCCTGACTTCGAGGGGGCCCGTTTCCGCGCACGCTTCCCGTGAGGTGTCAGGCACGCCGATTCGCGGCGAATCG
>CAYPBC010000380.1:0-3016 GCA_964408845.1 uncultured Thermoanaerobaculia bacterium | reverse complement strand
GGAGGAGCAGTGGATCGAATTGTGGAGTTCTTGTTCGAGGTGGGGATGCTCAAGCGGACGCCGCGTTCGGGCTGGCAGTTCCTCGGCGCGGGGTCGGAATCGGTCGCCGAGCACGTCTTCCGCACCGCCATGATCGCCTTCGTGCTCGCCCGCATGGACCCCACGGTGGACGCCGACAAGGTGCTGCGGCTGGCGCTGGTGCACGATCTGCCCGAAACCCGCACTGGCGACCTCAACTATGTCAACCAAAAGTACGTCGAGGCCGACGAGGCGCGCGCGGCTGACGACATCTCCCGGGGTCTGCCCTTTGCCGATGAGCTGCGCGAGCTGCTCGCCGAGTACCGCAACGAAAGCACACCCGAGGCAATCGTCGCCCACGACGCCGACCAGATCGAAATGCTGCTCCAGCTCAAGGAGAATCTGGACGGCGGTTCTCCGGCGGCCGCCGATTGGATCCCGTTTGTCGAACGCCGGCTTCGAACCGATACCGGCAAGACCCTGGCCAGGCGAATCCTCGAACAAAACTCGGCCTCATGGTGGTTCGACCAAGATTCCGAGTGGTGGGTCCGCGGTGGAAAGGACTGAGCCCAGCCTTCCCCTTGACTCCAGGGCCGAGATCGCTGATTCTCGACCTCTCGACCGCTTCGCATGCGCCGATCAATATTTGGAGGAGGCTGATGGCCAAGATCGCGGCACCGCTCACCATCACGGCAGCCCTGATGCTCCTCGGCTGCGGGTCCACAGTCGCTGAATTGCCGGTTCGGGCCGAGTACAGCACGACGGTGAGCTTCCAAGAGTGGAAGACCTTTCGATTCTCGACCAGTACCACGAGCGGCGACGACGGCTCCCAATATCCGAAATACGAAAAAATGGTGCAGCAGGCTCTTCTCGACGAGCTCACCACCCGGGGTTACACACGCATCGAGGATGGATCCCCAGATTTCCGGGTCGCATTCGGCCTCAGATTCCGCGGCGACAAGACACCGAAAATGACCCCCGATGGCGGCCGCGCCGACCCTACCGCGCGCTCCTTCGCTGGACCGACTCCGAGCGGCACATTGACCGTCAAGATGCTCGACCCACTGACCTCGCAGGTTCTGTGGTCGGGCACTATCTCGGAAATCAAGATGACGGTCATTGAGCCGCAGAAAGAGCTCAGAAAGGCCGTGTGGCGGGTGCTGGTGGAGTTCCCGCCGATAACGGGATGAAGGTCCCGATCCGATGAAAATGACTCCGATGCTCCGTCAGTACCTTGATCTCAAAGAGCAGGCGGGTTCGGCGCTTCTCCTGTATCGCATGGGCGACTTCTATGAGCTGTTCTTCGAGGACGCCCAACAAGCGGCACCGGTGCTCGGCATCACCCTGACCCGAAGACGGCAGAACGATTCGGTGGACGCCCCCATGTGCGGCGTGCCCCACCATGCCTTCGACCGGTATCTCGGTAAGCTCCTCGATGCCGGCTTCCGCGTCGCGGTCGCAGAGCAGGTCGAGGACCCTGCTGAAGCGAAGGGGCTCGTCCGTCGTGAGATCATCCACACACACACTCCGGGAACCATCTCCGACACCGAGCTGCTCGACGGCAGGGACCGCTGTTACCTTGCAGCTTTCAGTAGCGACGACGATGCTTCGGCGCTGGCCTGGATCGAGATCAGCACCGGGGTGTTTGAGGGCATCCGCGGCGTGGATGCCGGCATGTTGACTGAACACCTTGCGCGGCTGCGACCCCAAGAGGTCCTGGTCGCCGACGACTGGGACGGTTGGGAGAGCGTCTGGCCACCGGAAATACCCACTCCGACCGTAACTCCGATTCCGCCCGAGGCATTTTCTCCCTCAGCGGGAGAGAAACGCCTGCAGAGGGTGCTGGGCGTCCGCTCCCTCCGTGGTTTCGGTTTGGAATCGGGGGAGCCCCTGGTTGGCATGGCCGGCGCCCTCCTCGGCTATGTCGAGAGCACCCAGAAGGGCACACTCAACCACCTCGGAGCGTTCATTTGCCGGGACGGCGGCGAGGCCATGATCATCGACCGCGCCAGCCTTCGCAACCTCGAGGTGGAGAGAGCGGCCGACGGCTCCCGTGGCGGCTCGCTGGTCGGCATCCTCGACCAGACGCTGACCCGCATGGGGTCTCGACTGCTCTTCGATCGGCTGGTGAGGCCCAGCATCGACCTCGAAGAGATCGGCGAACGCCACCGCGCGGTGGCTGAGCTTGTCGACGACCCCGAGCTCCTCGAGGGTCTGCGGACGACGATGAAGGACATTCCGGACCTCGAACGGCTGGCGGCCAGAGTCGGTCTGGCCCTCGCAACGCCCCGGGAGGTGGAGGGTCTGCGCCACGGCCTCGATCTACTACCAGCAGTGAAAGAGGCGGTCGGCAACGCCACATCGTCCCGGCTGCACCTGCTCACTGAGGCACTCGACCCGATGCCGGACCTCGCTCGAATCCTGCACCAGCGCCTGGCCGACGAGCCCGCCCAGGTCCCGGGGGCCGGGGTCATGGCGGGCGGTTGGGACCACGAACTCGACGAGCAGCGCGAGCTGGCACGCGGCGGCAAGGAGCTGCTGGCCGGAATCGAGGCTACCGAGAGGAAACGAACTGGGATCGGCTCGCTCAAGATCCGTTACAACAAGGTCTTCGGATACTACATCGAGGTCAGCAAGACCAAACTCGACCGGGTCCCCGACGACTACGAGCGGCGCCAGACTCTGACCAATGCCGAACGTTTCATCATTCCCGAGCTCAAGGAACTCGAGGCACGCATCCTGTCGGCCGAGGAGCGAGCGACGACCCGTGATCGAGAGCTGTATCAGGAGCTCATCGACGAGCTATCAAACCACGCGCAACGGATTGCTGCCACCGCCACCACCATGGCCCGGCTCGATGTCCTCGCAGCCTTTGCCGACCGCGCGCGACGTTGGGGATACTGCCGGCCGGTGATAGCTGAGGAACCCGGAATTCGAATCCGAGAGGGCAGACATCCGGTCCTCGAGGCTCTGCAGCGCGACCCGCCGTTCATCCCCA
>CAYPBC010000379.1:0-3022 GCA_964408845.1 uncultured Thermoanaerobaculia bacterium | reverse complement strand
GGCGGAGGGTCGTCACAACCACCTCGGGCGGCAGATCGAGGTAACGAGCCTCGAAGACGCCGGCAACGAGCCCGGGCCACTCCACGAGCTCCACGTGCTCGGCCATCAACCCGGGATCCGGGTGGACCCTTGCGCCGGCGTCCTCGGCGAGTTCTTCAGCCAGCGTCTCGAGCCGCGTTCGGCGGTCGGCCGGGTCCACGATGACGCTGCGCTCCGCCATCGCCGCTTTGTACCCGCGGCCAGTCTGAAGCTCAAAGCTCTCGGGCGCGTGCACCCGATGACCGACGGTGGAGCGTCCGGACGTGATGCCGAAGATCTCGAACGGCACGAGGTCGTCGTCGAGCAGCGCGACGACCCCGTGTACGGGACGCACGAACTGGTGGCTCCCGTCGCCCCAACGCATCATTTTTGGAAAACGCAGAGCGCCGGCCACGGCGGGAATCATTTCCGCGAGGATCTCCGACGTGGCGCGGCCCTCGTGGACCACGGTCGCCGCCAAGTACTCACCCTTGGGGGTCTCCACCCGTCCCACCTCGGCGAGCGGCAGTCCGACCTTGCGCGCAAAGCCCTCGCCCGCCGGGGTCGGCGCCCCGTCGGCAGCAAATGCGGCGCTGACCGGCGGCCCGGTCAGATCCTCGGCGCGGTCGGGCTGGCGTACGGGCAGGTCGTCGATGACGACCGCCAGCCGGCGCGAGGTTGAGAGGGCCTTGATTGGGAGATCGGGGAACCCGGCTTCAGCGAGCCGGGCGCCGAAGAGCTCGGCGATCTGCCGGCGCGCCCCGGGCAGCGCCGCAGCCGGGATCTCCTCGGTGCGGATCTCGAGCAGAAAGGTCGCCATCAGACCGCCTCCCCGCCACCGAGCGGGAAGCCGAGACTCTCGCGCTGCTCGAGGTAGGCCTTCGCGGCCGCAACTGCGTTTCGGCGGACTCGTGCGATCAGCCCAACCCGCTCGGTCACCGAGATGGCGCCGCGGGCGTCCAGCAAGTTGAAGAGATGGGAGGTCTTGAGAGTCGCCTCGAGACCCGGAATGACCAATGGTGGGTTGTGATCGAGGCACCGCTTGGCCTCTGACTCCCAGTCCTCGAAGTGGCGGCGCAACATCTCGACATCCGCAACCTCGAAGCCGTAGACCGAGGCTTCGCGTTCCTCCGAAAGACGCACCTCGCCGTACGAGACGCCGCCTCCCCACTCGATGTCATAGATCGAGTCCTTGCGCTGCAAAAACATCGCAATGCGTTCGAGACCGTAGGTCAGCTCGGCCGAGATCGGCGCGAGGTCGATCCCCCCCGCCTGTTGGAAGTATGTGAACTGGGTGATTTCCATGCCGTCGAGCAACACCTGCCAACCGACACCCCACGCGCCGAGGGTCGGTGACTCCCAGTTGTCCTCCTCAAAGCGGATGTCGTGGACGGCGGGATCGATGCCGATCGCGCCGAGGGACCTCAGGTAGAGTTCCTGAACGTCGTCCGGCGAGGGTTTGAGGATGACCTGGAGCTGGAGGTGGCGACCGAGCCGGAAGGGATTCTCACCATAGCGGGCATCGGCGGGCCGGCGCGACGGCTGCACGAAGGCGACCCGATAGGGCTCGGGGCCCAGCGCGCGCAAGAACGACTCCGGGTGCATGGTGCCGGCGCCGACCTCGAGGTCGTAAGGCTGCTGGATAATGCAGCCGCAATCGGCCCAGTAGTGCTGGAGTGAAAGGATGAGAGACTGCAGGTCCACGGTGCCTCCATGGCACGCCACACGAGCCGGGAATATACCACGACGGCGGCATTGGGAGGTGATTTTCTGAAAACGACGTGTGCCTTCCACCGGGGCTTGGGGCTTGAGGCTTGGGGCTTGGGGCTTGAGGCTGATCGCAGTCGCTATCGGGATCGCTATCGCTATCGGCGTTGACCACAGAGATTCGGAATATCGAGTGCCCCGGGTGCTACCGTGGATGGCATGGCCTCGGAGATGTCGTGATTCGCCGCTGCGTTCTTCTCTGCTCATGGCTGTTGACGGTCAGTCCTCATCTGTGGGCGGCACCGTCACCGCAGCTTGTGGTCGAGGCCCCCGCTGAGCTGACGGCGGTGGCCGAGGAGGTCCGCTCCATCGGTGAGGGCGACTTCTCGGCGGGTCTCCATATCACCGGCGTCACCGGGTTCACGAGACCGATCCGCGTTGTACTCTCGGCGGAGAACTCTCCACTGGCGCACGAGGTGCCGACGTGGGTCAGCGGTTTCGCCAGGGGATCTGAGGCGGTGATCGTCCTGTTTCCGGCACGAGTTCACTCATACCCGGATCGCAACCTGCGCACCCTGGTTCACCACGAGGTGGCCCACGTCCTGGTGGCGCAAGCGGCGCAGGGACGCCCCGTGCCCCGTTGGTTCAACGAGGGGGTGGCAACGGTTGCGGCCCGGGAGTGGGGCATCGAGGACCGGGCCCGCTTCGCCATGGCCGTGCTCGGCGCGAGGCCGCACGGCGTCCGGGACCTCGATGCCTCCTTTGAGGGCAGCGGCCCGCAGATCATGCGAGCCTATGCCCTTTCCTCAGCTTTTGTCCGCTTTATCCAGCGTCGCTACGGCCCCACCGCGCCGGCAATGGTGCTGGGCGGCCTCGCCCGAGATCTGAGCTTCGACGAGGCCTTTCTCCGCGCCACCGGAGAGCCTCTGGCACACGCGGAGCAGATCTTTTTCGAGAAGAACGTCTTCTGGTCCACGTGGTTTCCGTTCCTCACGAGCACCGGCGCGCTGTGGATGGCGATCACGATCCTCGCCCTGGTGGCCATTCGCCAACGCCGTGTCCGCAGCCAGCAGATGCTCGAGGCCTGGGAGGACGAGGAGGAGGAGATCGCAGCGGAGGAGCAGATGGTGCTGTCGAACAACCGCGGCCACAAGAACGACATCGTGAACTGACCCGGAATCGCCAGCCACACACCCTCGCACACGGAACGCCCGCCACCATAAAGGACAAACGAACCCGGGATGTCTTGTGGTGCGGCCGTCCCGGCCGCACATGCAGGCGGGACGCCTGCGCTACA
>CAYPBC010000378.1:0-3026 GCA_964408845.1 uncultured Thermoanaerobaculia bacterium | reverse complement strand
GTCATTTTGTGCTTGAATGCTGCCGGCTGTAAACAATACGAAGACAATACTCGTGCAGACTTTTTGAAAAGTTTTCATGGCAGTCACCTTCCTCTTGGCTGAGTCGTTATTGGCGTGGGCCGGGGTCGTTCTCGGCATCATCCTTAAATGTCGGAGTGTGATTCGTTGCTGTCAAGGGCGCGGGCGCATATCCTGCCACCCAATAATTAGATCACATGGGTGCCACGTTCTGCATTGTTGCATTGTGGTAGTAGCCAGCTATAGCGACGTGGTCACGCGATAATGCAGTACGTGCCACCTTTGGCACCTTCTGGCACCATGAGCTTGCCCAGGCGCCTCCGTCTGGTTTACGCTTGCTCTTCTGTCAGGTTCGGGAGGTGCATTTCATGACCGGGCAAATTGGCCCTGACGACGAACATGGCTCATTCCAGGGAAACGAAGCGCGCCTCCGCTGGACCTCCAAGGTCTTTATGGATGCGGCCGACCCCATCCTGATCGAAGATTTCGAAGGTTGCGTACTCGATATGAACCACGAGGCGGAACGAGCCTACGGGTGGACGCGCGACGAGTTGATCCATCAGTCCATTCGTACGATCGTTCCGGAGGAGAGACACGACGAGGCGATTGAGCTCCTGGCGCGATGCAAAAGGGGTTAAGATGTTTGCAACATCGAGGGATTGCGTCATACCAAGGCGGGGAAGATCATACCGGTCTTGGTCACTCTCTCACTCCTTCGGGACGAAGAGGACCAGCCGATCGGGATCGCGAGCCTGGCCAAAGACATCACCAAACAGAAGAAAGCAGAAGAAGAGCTGCGAACGCTCTCTAGAGTCTTCATGGAGGCGGCGGACCCGATCCTGATCGAGGATCTCGATGGCCGCGTGGTCGAAATGAACCATGAGGCGGAAAATACGTTGGGTGCCAGACCCAACGATTTTAACGTTTTGTGAATCGACGAGTGTTTATCGTGCCACCGGAAAAAGGATCAAACGAACATCCTTGAGATGTTGGGCATGGCACCTCGCCGACCTCGACACGTGAGCTGGTGAGATATGCGGGCTAGGACCGAGCTCGCCGGCTGATCGAGGCGGATCAAGGCATCGCGATCGACCATTCCGAGGTATCACCCCACTCGAAGCCATCGGCGAAGATCAGCAGTGATAGGTCCTCCGAGTAGACATCGATCTGGGCCAGGTCGTTCGTGGCGTCGAAACCGGCGGCCAGGATCGCGCTCATCGACTGGTCGAGGTAGATACGAAAATCGCTGTTCGGGTCGTCCGGCGTGGCGTCGGGATCGGGCCATGGCGGCACGTACCCGTTGTCGAGGAAGGCCGGGATCAGGATGTTGGTGGCGGCCCAGAGATCGGTGGCCACAGCGTCCGTGCTCGCCACGAGTTCGTCTCGACGGCTGGCTCCGCCATACGTCGTCGCCGGTCCGCTGTAGGGGTTGGCATTGATCCAGATGCAGTCGAGGATGTTCAGATCGGGCGGCCTGATCTCGCCCATCACGGCGCCGAGCAGCCCGTAATGGATGGCACTGTGGGAGCTGGTGTTCAGCGTCCCGGTCACCAACCCCATGAAATTCTTCACACACGCGGTGACGCCATAGGTCGAGTGGTGGGATTTCAGCACCGGGAGGTTGATCACCTTGAGACCGTCGCGGTCGTAAGCGGAGCCACCCGGATCCCAGATGCCGTCCCTCAAGCTGACCCAGGTTCCGTAATCGGTCTGGAACTTCGGGTAGGACACCCGCCCGTGGAGCAGGGAGTCGTAGGGGTACACGACGTACCCGTCGGCCATGTCACCGGTCGAGTACTCCGCCACCGAGTTAGAGCGGATCACGGTCCAGTCGGAAAGCGACACGGCGTAACCGAGGGCCGAAAAGTGGTTCACGACGTCACGCGGCGATAACGCATGATCCTGGGCGTTGTTGGCGGTGCGGTCGAAATCGTCGGCGCCGGCAAACTGTGTGTTCTCGCAGACCACAACCTCGCCCGTGAAACCGTCCGGGTGATCCACGATGAGCCGGAGCATACCGCGCAGAAGATCGGTGTTCGTGCCGCCGCGCTCCGCCCATTGGTAGTTGATCTTGATGAGGACCACGTCGTCGGCGGCGATGATCCCGCCGGGCCCCGCGATCGGTGAGGGCGAAAGGGAGTCATGGAACTTGAGGCCGTTGCTCCCCATCAGATTCACCAATGCGTCGAGACCGGGGAAGCGATCCGCCTGTGGGTCCTGGGGACATTTTTCGACGTGAAAGAGCTGGGCCCGATAGCTGGATGAGGGTCTGAGCAGCGGCCCCGGGGTTGCGTCGACTCCGATGAGAATGCCGGAGATACCGAGGCCACCAATGACAATCCCCACGACGATGGCCACACCGACCGGCCGCCTCAGCCCCGCCGTGATGTGGCGGCGGGCAGCGACCAGGGCGGAGACCACGGGTACGCCGAAGGCCAACGACGCGGTGGACAGCGCCGCCTGCTGGCAGGGGTAGGCGAAGCGGCTCGGTTTGGGCCCGCTGCGCAGTATGAGCCAGGCGAGGGCGAACACGCCTGCAAGGAAGGTGTTCGTCAAGAAGAAGCGGTGGAGCCATGTGTGCCTTGACCGGGAAAACTCCGATGCCCGGCACTTTTCCCCGCTGGCCGAACCGTCTATGGGGCTCATGTCGGCACCTCCGCCACCCCCGTTTCATGCCTATCGTCCCACCGACCGACACCAGCCCAACGTGAGACCCGTCACAGGTGCGGGAAAAGGGTTCCCAGGCCGCCAAGTTGAGACATAGGTTAGCGTTTGCTAACTTCATTGTCGTGAGTCAGGCATTCTTCATTTCCGAGACCGACGCGCCCGCCAAGCGGACGATCATGGTCGAGGCCCTGCGCCTGTTTTCCCGCAAGGGGATCCGTGAGACCACAATTCGCGACATCGCCGCCGCAGTCGGATATTCCAACCCGGCTCTGTACAAACATTTCTCGAGCAAGGACGAGCTTGCGCTCGAGCTATTCGTTGCGTGCTATCGCGAATGCACG
>CAYPBC010000377.1:0-3027 GCA_964408845.1 uncultured Thermoanaerobaculia bacterium | reverse complement strand
GCCGTCGCGATGGGCGGTGGTCTGGTGGCCGTTGATGGTGAGAGGATCCTCGCCCGGCTGCCGCTGCCGGTGGCGGGTCTGATGTCGGATCGGCCGCTGGCCGAGGTCCGCGCCGGCCTCGACGATCTGCTGGCCACGGCCCGAGAACTCGGGTGCACGCACCCGGATCCGTTTATGATCCTGAGCTTCCTCGCCCTCGAAGTGATCCCGGCCCTCAAGCTCACTGACCGGGGTTTGGTCGACGTGGAGCATTTCGAGCTCGTAACGGTCGCGATTGACTAATCGTCGTTATCTCGGCTTCCGATCGTTGCTCGCTTCATCCCTCGCCGCATGATTCCCGGCAGCAGCGCCTGTACCGGGTAGGCGGAGGCAATCCACCTCGGGTAGGTGAGCTGCCGTTTTCCCTTCGCCAGTGCGCCGAGGATGGCATCGACCAGACCCTCGGGTTCGGCCATCTGCCATTTCGCTACTGCCGGCATCCGCGACAACGCCTCGTCGTCGAAGAAATCCGTCCGGATCGTTCCCGGACACACGGTGAGCACGTGGACGCCGGCGTCCTCGACCTCCGGCCCGATCGACGCGGCGAGCCCCACCATGGCGAACTTGGAGGCCACGTAGGCCGACTCGTCGGGTGGAGCGATCTTGCCGGCGACCGAGGCCACAAAGACCAGCCACCCACGCCTGCGCTCGACCATGTGCGGCAGCAGCGCCTTGGTGAAGTACAGGGAACCGAGGTAGTTCACCCGCATCATATTCTCCATGTCCTCGAGCTCCCACTCGAGAAATCTCCGGTGGTGGCCGTAGCCCGCGTTGTTGATGAGCAGATCCACTGAGCCGAGCTGGCCGACCGCGGCCGCGGCCGTAGTCAACGCCTGCTCCCGATCGCCCACGTCGCACGGCAGCACGAATGCCTCACCACCGTCGGCCTCGATCTCCGCGGCCAGTGATCGCAACTCCTCCTCGCGCCGCGCCACCAGCGCGACCCGAGCGCCGCCGCCGCCCAACCGCAGCGCGAGCAAACGCCCAATGCCGCTCGAGGCGCCGGTCACCAAAGCATTGAGTCCGCGATATGAGGTCAGGCGAGGCATGGATCCCTCCAGTACGGTGACGGTTCTCTGGAAGGATACCGCCGACCGGAATTTCTCACCACGTCGCGGAGCGAGGTGGTGAGATGTCGTGATATGTGCGGGCCAAGAGGATTCGACATGCGACGGAGCGCCGAAGGCGCTATAGATCCATAGCCTGGGGCGTCAGCCCCAGGTGGTGGGTCTCACAATCAGTGGAGCCCCAAGGGGGCGACAGATTGCGGCTGCGGCGTGAGCCGCAGCCATCATCCCCTGATTGTCTGTCGCCGCTTAGCGGCTCATTCATTTATTGGTCACAAGATCCTGGGGCTCACGCCCCAGGCTATGGATCTTCCGCCGCTTCGCGGCTGGCGATCCCCCGGGCCTCCTGCCGTCAATTCCTGCCTGAGAGCTGGTGGCCCTCAAGGAGCGTCGTCGGTTGCGTAGACCCGTCCGCGCCACTCGGAGCGGATGCCCTTCGAGTAGCGGCGCGCCGAGTCGATGGTCATCGCGAGATAGAGGGTGCCGACGATGGGCAGCATCAGGGCCCACGCCGGTGAGCGGCGATAGTAGATGAGGGTGGGCAGATAGGTCACCGCTGCGGTAACCCCGGCGACGATCGCGGCCGTACGCGCCGTCGGGTCGGGTGCAAACAACCCCGCCAGCGGCAGCACGAAGGTCCACAGCAGCGCGAGCACGCAGCCCACAAGAATCACCGGCGAGTACTGGAGCTGGGTGTAGGCGGTACGGGCCACCATGTTCCAGATGGATCTCAGCGTGGGGTACCTGCGGTGACTCACGACGGAATGGCTGAGACCGACCCAGGTGCCGTGTCCCGCCGCTTTGACCTTTGCTGCGAGCGCGCAGTCGTCGATCAGCTCGTCCTTGAGGGCGGCGAACCCCCCGATCTCACGCAAGACGCCGGTTTCGATCAGGACGGTGCCACCGGCGGCTGCGGCCACCCGGCTCGACGATGAGTTGGCGAGGTGGAATGGATAGAGGAGCTTGAAAAAGTAGATAAAGGACGGCATCAGCAACTTTTCCCACAGACCAACCATGCTCAGGGTCGCCATCAACGAGACCATCTTCACATCCCGGATCCGAAGGAGCTCGAACATCCGGCCGACGATGCCGTCACGAACCTCGATGTCGGCGTCGAGCAGCAGCGTGTACTTGGTGTTGACCTCGGCGAGACCTTGTTCGAGCGCCCACAGCTTGCCGGTCCAGCCATCGGGCAGCGCCTTTCCTTCGATCACTCGTATCCCGGCAGGTCCGGCGGTGCGGGCCGCGCCGGCGGTGTCGTCCTCTGACTGGTCGTCGATGACCACGACCGCGAGACCGGGGCCCTGGCGCTCGAGCGCGGTGAGGGTTCTGCCGATTCCATCGGCCTCGTTGCGGGCGGGAATCAGGACGGTGATGTCGCTCAGATGAACTGGTTCGGAAGAGGGCCCCGACTCCAGCCGCTCGCGGGTGCTCCACGGCCGCCACGGCAGCAATAGAATAATCAACCACAGCACCGCGCCGGGGACCGTGGCCAGGAGCCAGATATTCAACCGGCCTGCTTAACCGGCAGCTCGCGGTCGCCGCGATCCAGATACTCGATCGGTGGGTCGGGCACCATCGGCGCCTCGGTTGCGGGGCCGCGACGGGCTACCCGCAGGGCAGCGAGCGGATGACGGAGAGTATCGTCGACCGCCGTTCCCTCGTAGCCGCAGTGGGCCATGCAGTTGTCACACTTGGGGTTGCGGCCGGTGCCGTAGCGCTCCCACTTGGTTTCTTCCATCAGCTCGGCAAAGCTCGAGGCGTAGCCCTCCTCGACCAGCAGATAGCACGGCCGCTGCCAGCCGAAGACGTTGTAGGTCGGGTTCGACCATGGCGTGCACCGGTAGTCCCGGTTGCCGGCGAGAAAGTCGAGGAACAGGCTCGACTGGTTGAATCGCCACCTGCGCCCGTTCTCCCGGCC
>CAYPBC010000376.1:0-3029 GCA_964408845.1 uncultured Thermoanaerobaculia bacterium | reverse complement strand
ACGTGCCGGGTCGAGAGCGAGGTGGGCAGGGGAACCCATTTCACTATCGTGCTGCCGATCTCGCGGGAGGGATGAGGGGCATGGATCCACTCCGATTGTTGTTTGTCGACGACGAGGAGGAGCTGGTCTCGGCGGTCGTCGAGCGACTCGAACTGCGTGGGATCGACGGCGTCGGCGCCACCTCCGGTGACGACGCGCTTCACTTCCTTCGCGATGGATCGTTCGATGTTGTCGTCCTCGACGTCAAGATGCCGGGCATCGGTGGGTTGGAAGTCCTTCGGACCATCAACCGACGCCATCCCGAGGTCAAGGTGATTCTGATGACGGGCCACGGCTCGGCCAAGGACAACGAGATCGGCCGTCGTCTCGGCGCGGTCGCCTACCTCGAGAAGCCGGTCGATCTCGAGGATCTGTTGTCGACCGTCGAACAGGCGCTGAACCCTGAAGGGGGCGGTCCCGATGGGAGATGACCATCGACGGCCTCTGCAACGCGGGGGGGTCCTCTTCTTTGGAGACGTCATCGCAGGCCTGTCGCACGAGCTGAGCAACGTCTTAAACATCATCAATGAGATGGCCGGTCTGCAGCAGGACATCCTTGCTGGTGCTCAACCAAAATCTGCAGACGCGGCGGATCGTCTCTCCGAGATCGCTGGACGGATCAAGGCCCAGGTGGAGCGCGGGGAGGCCTTTAACCAATCCCTCCACAGCCTCGCGCACAGCGTCGATGACGCCAACATCGCGTTCGACCTCGGCGACACGTTGGAGCTGGCAGGTTCGCTGGCCGCCCGCCGCGCCCGTCTGGCGCGGGTCGAGCTCGTGGTTCACCGGCCGGAATCGCCGGTGACACTGGAAGGCGACCCCTTTGTCCTCTTGCTGACGATCTTCGGGTCGATCGGAGCGGCCGTGGGCGCAGCCGACTCCAAACGCCGGGTGGAGGTCAGCGCCGCGCCACATGACAACGGGGCTCAGGTTTTCATCACCAGCGCCGATCCCCTGCCGCCGGGGGTCGCCGACAAGGTCGCCGCCCTCGAGATAGGCCGCCTCTCCTGGGGGACAGTCCACACCCTCGATCCACCATCCCCCGAACCCCCCCGGAGAATTATCCTTGACGTGCCGGCCGTCGCGCCGGCCCTCAATGCGCCTGCGGACAACGAAGGACAGGAGGACCCCGATGGCAACTGATCGTGTTCTGTTGGTCGACGACGAGAAAGACTTTGTCGAAGTCCTCGCCGAGCGCATGCGTTCGCGCGGGCTGGAGGTTACCTGCGCCACCTCCGGTCGCGACGCCATTTCTGCGGTCGAGGCGGAGACCTTTGACGCGGTGCTCCTCGACCTCGCCATGCCCGATCTCGACGGCCTCGAAACTTTGCGCCGGTTGCACGAGATCCAGCCCGAGCTGCAGGTGATGATTCTCTCCGGCCGGGCGACCGTGAAGACGGCGGTCGAGGCCATCCGCCGCGGCGCCACCGACATCTTCGAAAAACCCACCGATGTGGAGACGCTGGTCGATCGCATCAAATCGGCCCGCGCAACCCGTATCGCCCACGAGAACGACGTGGCTGAGGAACATATCGAGGAGATTCTCAGAAAACGGGGTTGGTAAATCAACCAGTCTTCTCGAAACGACTGATACGAACCTCGTTCCCCAACACCAACATCACGTCGCCCTCTTGAAACACGGAGGCCGCATCGGGCAACTCATCGACGATCTGTTCGCCATCGCCGCCCTTTCGCTTGATGAGGAGGAGGCTCACGCCGAACCGATTGCGGATGTCGAGGGATCCGAGGCTGCGACCGAAAAAGCTCGCCGGCACCGGAACCTCGGCCATGCTCATACCGCGAACGCCGGGTAGGGCCCGTGTCCGAGGGCCGTCGCCAACGGTAACTGCCATGGTCGACGCCATGTCTCGCTTGAGAATCTCCGAGTTGTAGGACTCGATCACGTCCTGAGGCCACAACGCGCCCACGAGGCGGCCGTTTTCCACCACCGGCGCCATGAATCGGTACCGTCCAAACCGCCTCATAACCTCGTCGAGCGGATCGTCGGGCGCAAACACTGGGAAACCGTCTGCGCGCATCATATCCTCAGCTATCACCAGCCCTCGTACCGATTCCGGGTCGGTCATCAAAGGCCGAATATCGTCGATGGTAATCACCCCAAGGAGCCGCTGATCAGCGTCGGTCACCAACACCGTATCACCCGGCCGATCGACAAAACGGGAGATCACGGGCATCAGCTGGTCTGCGCGTCCGACCTCGGCGTACTCGGTCCGCATCGCGTCCCGTGCCGATAGGTGGCTGAGCACATTTGCCGAATAACCGCCACGGATGTCAACGCCCCGCCGAAGGAGCTTGAGGGTGTAAATCGACGCTTTCTGCAGCCGCGTGGCCAGGAGCGTGGCGATGATGCAGCTGATCATCAACGGAAGGATGATCTTGTAATCACCTGTGAGCTCGAAGATCATCACGATCGCCGTGATCGGTGCGTGGGTCCCCGCAGCAACCACTGCGCCCATCCCCACCAGAGCGTAGGCCCCGGGGCTGCCCGACATCTCAGGCCACAGGGAGTGCACAACGGTACCAACGGCGCCGCCCGCCATGGCGCCAATAAACAATGATGGCGCGAAAATCCCACCGGAACCGCCCGAACCGATGGTCAGCGAAACCGCTACTATTTTCACCATGACAAGGATGAGCAGAAGCTTCCAGCCAAGATCGCCTGTCAACGCCTCGTTGATGGCCTCGTAGCCGACACCGAAGATCTCCGGAAAACGGATGGCAATGACCCCAATGAGAATGCCGCCGATCGCCGGTTTCAAGACAGCGGGAAGAGTCAACTTATCAAAAAAATCCTCTGCGCCGTATAACGCCCGAACAAAGACCAGGGCGACGAGCCCTGCAATGATTCCCAATGCGCCATAGGCAAAGAGCTCATTGGCACTCACGAGTCGATACGCCGGCACCTCGAACGCAGGGAAGTCGCCGAGGAAGTGTCGACTGACCACGGTCGCCGTCACCGAGGAAATCAC
>CAYPBC010000375.1:0-3045 GCA_964408845.1 uncultured Thermoanaerobaculia bacterium | reverse complement strand
GGCGATGGCGAGCAGCAGGAAGCCGGCGTGGGCGATCGACGAGTAGGCGAGCATTCGCTTGACGTTGTTCTGGGTCAGCGCAGCCACGTTGCCGTAGATCATGGTGGCGGCCGCAGCCACCCACAGCACCATCCTCCAGTACTCCACCTCGGGCGCGAACGCGCCGAGGAAGAGGCGCATGAACATGGCGAAGGCGGCCGCTTTCGGCGCCACCGAGATAAATGCGGTCACCGGCGTCGGCGCACCCTCGTACGCGTCGGGCGTCCACACGTGAAACGGTACCGCTGCCACCTTGAAGAGCATGCCGAAACCCACCAGGACGATCCCCAGCACCAGCATCGGGTTGGCGCTCGGCACCGCCACCAGGGAGGCGTGAATCTCCTCCAGATCGAGAGTTCCGAGGCTGCCGTATACCAAGGAGATACCGTAGAGCAGGATGGCCGATGAGGCGGCGCCGAGAACGAAGTACTTGACCGCCCCTTCGTTGGACTTCACCTCGAGCTTGAAGTAGCCGACCAACACATAGACGGACAGGGCCATCAGCTCGAGACCGACGTAGAGGCTCGCCAGGTTGCCGCCCGAGGCCATGATCATTGTTCCCAGGGTGGCGAAGAGCACCAGCGACACGTACTCGCCGCCGCCGTAGCGCGAACGCTCGAGGAACCCGGCCGCCATCACCAGGGCCACCGCCGATGAGGCAAGCATCAAGAGCTGGAAGAAGACAGCCATCCGATCGACAACCACCATGCCGCCGAGAATCGCAACCGGTCCATCCACCGGTCGTCCAACCAGCCACACCAGCACCGCGGTAATGGCCAGCGAGGCGACCCCGATCAGGGTCAGCGGCCGGACACCGCGCCGGCCCATCGGGATGCCCAGCAAGAGCACGACGAATCCCGCGAAGGCAAGGAAGATCTCAGGCAGAAAAGGTACGAACTGCGCGAGCGTCATCACCTACTCCCCGTGCTCTCCGGCGGCCTCTTCCCCGGGCACTACCGCGACCTCGGCGACGCGGTCGGCGGCGGTCTCCGCCTCGGGCATCGCGACCGCAACTCGCGCGAGCGCACGGTCGACGGTCGGCGCCATGCGATCTAAGAACGGCTTCGGATAGAGACCGATCCAGAAGGCGATGATGACGATTGGGATCAGAGTCCACTGCTCACGCCGGTTGAGATCTGCGAGGTCCTCGTTCTTCTCGTTGGTCAGTTCGCCGAAGAAGACCCGCTGGTACATCCACAGCATGTACGCCGCACCGAGCACGATGCCGGAAGCCGCGAACAGCGCCCACACCCACGAGTGGTTGTACGCGCCGATGAGGATCAGGAACTCGCCGATGAAACCGTTCAAGGTCGGCAGCCCGATCGACGACATGGTGATGACGAGGAAGAATGTGGCGTAAATTGGCATCACCTTGGCCAGGCCCCCGTACTCCGCGATCATCCGGTTGTGGCGCCGCTCGTACACGATGCCGACGAGAAGGAAGAGCGCGCCGGTGGAGACCCCGTGGTTGAGCATCTGCAGGATCGCGCCGCGGAGCCCGGGTTCGTTGAGGGCGAAAAGCCCCAGCATGATGAAGCCCATGTGGCTCACCGACGAGTAGGCGACCAGCTTCTTCATGTCCTTCTGCGCCATCGCGACCAGCGCGCCGTAGATGATGGCGATGATCGCCAGCACCCCGATCCAACCCACCGCCTTGACGGTGGCGTCGGGCAGCAGCGGCATTGAGAGGCGGACGAAACCGTAGGTCCCCATTTTCAGGAGAACGGCGGCCAGAATCACCGAGGCGGCGGTCGGCGCCTCCACGTGCGCGTCCGGGAGCCAGGTGTGGAATGGGAACATCGGCACCTTGATGGCGAAGCCGACGAAGAAGGCCAAGAATACCCAGAACTGGACGTCGGCGGGAATCAGCGGCGCAATGGTGTACAGGTATGGAATCGAGAAGGTCGGGACGTTTCCGAGACCCTGAAGCCCGATTGCGGCCAGCCCACCGGCGTTGTAAAAGTACAGGGTCAGGATGCCGACCAGCATCAGCACCGAACCGAAGAGGGTGTAGAGGAAGAACTTGATCGCGGCATAGAGCCGTCGCGGTCCACCCCAGACGCCGATCAGGAAGTACATAGGGACGAGCATGACCTCCCAAAAGACGTAGAAGAGGATGAAGTCGAGCGAACAGAAGACACCGAGCATCCCGGTCTGCAGCAAGAGCAACGAGATGTAGTACTCCTTCTTCCGCTCGGTGATCGCGGTGAAGGAGCTGTACACCGCGATGAAGCCGAGGAGGGTGGTGAGCAGGATCAGGAGGACGGAAAAACCATCAACCCCGAAGATGTACTGCACACCGACCGATGGAATCCAGTCGAACTGGGTGGCAAACTGGAATTCCAAACCATCCGGTTTGTAGAGGAACCACAGCGGGATCGAGATCACGAAGTCGAGACCTGCGACCAGGGTTGCCCACGTCTTGATCCCGGTGGAGTTCTCCTTGTTGATAAATGCCATCATCAACAGCGCGCCCGCCAGCGGCAGGTAGCAGATCAGGTTGAGAAGCCAGCCGTATTGAAAATCCATCATCGTCCCCTATGACTTACAGTTTGACGAGGTAGAACACACCGAGGAGGATCGCCGCGCCGAAGACCATCACCATGACATAGCCCTCGGCGTAACCGACCTGTAACCGCCGGAACTCCCGGCTCGCGACGTCGTAGCTCTTCGCCACCAGATTGACCGCACCATCCACCACCTTGAGATCGAAGATGCCCGAGATGAACGACGAACCCACGGTCGTCAGCGCGGTGCCGTTGACCACGCCGTCCACCACCCGCGCGTCGAACTCCCACAGAAAGCGCGACAGCTTGATCGTGCCCGCAATCACTGTGGCGGCGTAGATCTCGTCAACCCAGTACTTGTTGAGGAGCAATCGGTACGCGAACCTAAAGCGCTCGGCCAACAGTCGCGGCCGCACGAACGCCCCCGGGCCCATGTAGAAACGGTAGGCCAACCAGATCCCGAAGGAGGCCGCAGCAACCGACAGGAAGACCAGACCCC
>CAYPBC010000374.1:0-3051 GCA_964408845.1 uncultured Thermoanaerobaculia bacterium | reverse complement strand
CGCCGGCGCGCTCCATGGCGAGGAAGGTGGCGATGACCGATACCGGGATGGTGAGGGCGATGATCGCCGTCGCGCGAAGGTCGCGGAGGAAAAAGTAGAGTACCAGGATCGCCAGCAGACCGCCGATCCAGGCCGCCGACCACACCTGGTGGATGGCGGAGGTAATGTAGGCCGAGAGATCGGTGAGGATCTCGATGCGGAGGTCCTCGGGCATCTCGGTGCGCAGCTCGGCAAGAGTGTCCTGAACCGTGCGCGCCACCGCGACGGTGTTTGCCAACCCCTGGCGATGAAGGTCAATCTCGACCACCTCGCGTCCGCCGAGCCGGGTGATCTCGTCACGGTCCCGATGGCCGCGGTAGACCCTTGCCACATCCTCGACCCGGACTCGGCCGGTGGACGTCTCGCGGACGACCGTGCGTCGGATCTGGTCGAGGTTCTGAAATTCGTGCATGGTGCGGACAAGATAGATCGCGTTGAAATCGCGGAGGGTACCGCCGGGTTGATTGATATTCTCCTCGCGCAGCGCCCGCCCGAGATCCCCCAGTGTCAAACCGAGGGCCGCGAGCCGATCCTCATTGGCTTCGACGACGATCTCGGCGTCGAGTCCACCCCGCACCTTGGCCGAGGCGACGCCGACCACCGCCTCGAGACGTGGCTTGAGCCACCGTTCGGCAAGCTGGCGCAGCTCGTCGAGATCCCGGTCGCCGGAGACGCCCAATCGCATGAATGGCTCGAGCGACGGATCGAAACGCAGAACGCGCGGTATCTCGGCTTCGCGCGGAAGCTCGACCAACCCGAGGCGCTCGCGGACGTCGAGGCCCGCGGTGTCCATTGATTCGCCCCACTCGAATTCGAGCACGATCTCGGACAAGCTGGATCTCGACTGCGATCGCATCTCGCGCACCCCTGGGATGACCCCGACCGCCTCCTCGATGGGCCGGGTCACAAACTGCTCGACGGACTCCGGGGCGGCGTCTGGATACTCGGTTTGAATCGTCAACGTCGGGTACGAGAGATCGGGCAGCAGGTCGACCGGCAGGTTCTGCACCGCGATCAGCCCGAAGGTGGTCACCGCGAGGGTGACCATGAGCACGGTGACCGGCCGATTGACGGCAAAGCGGGGGAGCATGGCTCAGGCCCCGGTGGCGCGGTCGTATAGGCTGACCGTCATCAACCGGCCTGTTCGTTCCCGGGCTGCGTACTCGAGGCGTCCTCTTCCATCACCCGTACTGTCGCACCTTCGGAGAGGGCGGGCGCTCCCAAGATCACGACTCGGTCGCCGCTCTCGAACGTGACGTCCACGGTTGTGACGGTGGCGATCTCTACGCGGTCGCTGTTCTCGAAACCGAGCTCGACCTCGATCTGTTGGACTGTGGCGCCATCATCTGACAGGCGATAAAGATGCCACCGTCGTCCCTCAGCGACGAGCGCCGAGCGTGCCACGACCAGGGCATCGTCGTGGGTGTCTGTGACGATGTCGACACGGACGAAGGCGCCGGGTCTCAGACCGGAGTTTCCCTCGACCGCCACCGTTACCTTGACCGTTCCGGTCGCGGGGTCGACGGACGGGGCTATGCGCTCGATGACCGCCCCGGCGACTGTGCCGGTGGCATCCGCCGTCAGCAGGACATCCTGACCCGGCTGCAGACGGGTGACGTGACGTTCGGGGATATTGACGTCGGCGTACAGCGGTTGCAGATCGGCGAGATCGAACACTGATGTACCGTCGGAGACGGTCGCACCGACGTCGAGATAACGAGTCACGACCATGCCCGCGATCGGCGCCCGGATGACGGTGCGGGAGAGCTCGAGCTCGGCCAGCTCGAGGGCGTGGAGGGCATCCTCGGCGTCGCGTCGTTTCGACTCGTACTCGTTGACGCTGACCAGCTCGCGGTCATAGAGGCCGGAAAGACGCTCGTAATCGCGGCGGGCGGTCTCCTCGGTCGAGCGTGCACGGGCGGCCGCGATCTTCTGTTCCTCGTCCTCAAGGTAGGCCAGCGGTTGGCCGGCGCTCACCGCGTCGCCCTCCTCGACCGCGAGGCGGCGGAGAACACCACGGGTGCGCGCGATGACGGTCGCCCGGCGGTCGGCGCGAAGGGTGGCGGAGGTCGAATAGAGCGACGAAATGGGCGCCTGCATCACCTCACCGACCCTCACCGCGATGGCAGTCTCGGTCTTTTGATCGCCGCCACCGCGGCGACCCTCAGGGCCGCCGCGGCGACGCCCCTTGCCCTCGCCCGGAGGTCCGGATCCGTCCCCGCCGCAACCGGCGGCGACCAGGAGGAAGAAAAGTGCGACGAGCGGCGCGATGCGCCGTATGTGCAGTGAGATGAATGCGTGCGTGATGATCAACGTTCTTTCCTTTGATTTGCTTTTGGGCCGGCGAGGCCCGACTGCCCCGGGGATTGTACGTGAAAGCGTGCCTGGTGTTGCGATTATTCCCGTGTCCGTCTCCGTGCCCGATAGCGATGGTGGGGTCGGGCACGGAAACGGAGACGGGCACGGAGACGGGCAGGGAGTCGGGACAAAAAAAGGACCCGGGCGAACCCGGGTCCTGGTTGATGTTGAGAGGACAGGGTGATCAGTACATTCCGCCCATTCCGCCCATTCCGCCCATGCCGCCCATGTCGCCACCGGGCATGCCGGCGTCCTTCGTGTCCTCGGGGATCTCGGCGACCAGCGCCTCGGTGGTGAGGAGCAAGCCGGCGATCGAGGAGGCGTTGAGGAGTGCATTCTTGGTCACCTTGGCGGGGTCGATGACGCCGGCCTTGACCAGGTCGGTGATCTCACCGGTGGAGGCGTCGTAGCCGATGTTGCCGCCCTTTTCCCGAAGCTCGCGCACGATCACCGCGGCCTCCTCGAGACCGGTGTTGAGGATGATCTGGCGGGTCGGCTCCTCGAGCGCACGGAGCATGATCTTCATGCCTGTGAGAACGTCGCCCGTAGCATCCGCTGCGAGCTTCTCGACCGCATCCATCGCAGTCAAGAGGGCGACACCGCCGCCGGGCACGATGCCCTCTTCGACGGCCGCCTTGGTGGCGTTGAGGGCGT
>CAYPBC010000373.1:0-3070 GCA_964408845.1 uncultured Thermoanaerobaculia bacterium | reverse complement strand
GCCGATCATCACGAACAAACTCAAGATTCTCCTACAGATGAGCCTCGTGCTGACCCACGGACTCAAAAGGCGGATCATCAGGGTCGGACGGTTTGCAGGGCAGTACGCGAAGCCGCGCAGCTCGGACACCGAGGAACGTGACGGCGTTACGCTTCCGAGCTATCGCGGCGAAATCGTCAACGGGCCCAATTTTTCTGCCGAGGAGCGAACACCCGACCCCGAACGGTTGCTGCGTGGATTCGAGCATGCGGCAATGACCCTCAACTTCATCCGTTCGTTGGTGGACGGCGGCTTTGCCGATCTCCACCACCCTGAGTACTGGGATCTCGATTTTGTCGCGCATTCGCCGCGTGCTCAGGAGTATCAGCGGGTTGTGGAGAGGCTCTCCGACTCGCTGCAATTCATGGAAACGCTAGCGGGAATCCAGCCCGGGGAGATCAGCCGAGTCGACTTCTACACCAGCCACGAGGGGCTGCTATTGCCCTACGAGCAGGCGGTGACGCGCCGGGTACCACGGCGGGAGGGCTGGTACAACCTCGGTACCCACTTCCCGTGGGTCGGTCTCCGCACTGCGGAGGTGGACGGCGCCCACGTCGACTACTTCCGCGGCATCCGCAACCCGATCGGCGTCAAGATCGGCCCGACGATGACGCCCGAATGGCTGCTCGAGCTGCTCGAGATCCTCGACTCTGAAAAAGAGCCCGGGCGTCTGACGCTGATCCATCGTATGGGGCACGCGAAGGTGGCCGATCGGCTACCGCCGCTCATCGAGGCGGTCCAACGCGCCGAACGCATGGTGCTGTGGTGCTGCGACCCGATGCACGGCAATACCGAGACCACCGCCGCCGGCCGCAAGACTCGTCGTTTCGAAAACATACTCTCCGAACTCGAGCAGAGCTTCGAGATCCACACACGCCTCGGTTCGTACCAGGGCGGCGTCCACTTCGAGCTTTCGGGCGACAATGTGACCGAGTGTGTCGGCGGCGCCCGCGGCCTGTCCGAAGTCGATCTCGACCGCGCCTACGAGTCGCGGGTCGATCCACGCCTAAATTACGAACAGGCGTTGGAGATGGCGCTGCTCATCGGGCGCATCGTCGCACGGATGAATGGAAAGGCCTGAGGGTTGGGGCTTGGGGTCCTAGGTTTGAGGAACACAGGATGCTCCGATCCCTAGCCCCAAGCCCCACGCCCATCCGATGCGCTACACTCCTCCGGTTTGAAACTGGAGGGTCCTCATGAGCTGTCTCAGGTCGCCGGTGTTCTTCCTGACCGTGGTTTTCGCCTCGTCTATCGCACTGGCCGAGGAACCTGTCGACCTTGACGCGATCACACGCATTCGCGATCAGGGTTTTCATCACTCACAGGTCATGGATCTGGCGTGGCACGTCACCGAGGCCGTGGGGCCGCGTCTGACAGGATCGCCGCAGGAGCTCGAGGCGCATGAATGGGCTATAGCGACCTTCGAGGAGTGGGGGATCGGAGCCGGCCTCGAGGAATACTCCTTCGGGCGCAGCTGGATGGTGGAGCGCGCGCAGGTACGAATGCTCACTCCCTACGTACAACCGCTCGAGGCGCTGCCCAAGGCGTGGTCGCCGGGTACGGCGGGGACGATCAGCGGGAACATCGTGAGGGTGACTCTGAAGTCGCAGGAGGATCTCGACGACTGGAGCGGCAAGCTCGAAGGGATGATCGTGCTCCTCGACGAGGAGCAGGCGCCTGAGCAGGTGGACGCCGATCTCTTCCGTCGACTGAACGGAGAACGCCTGGAGGAGCTCGAACTCTACGATATCCCGGGCGACCGTCACGACGGCTGGCGCAAGCGGATGGTCAAGCGATACCAGTTCTGGAAACAACTGGCGGCCTTCTACGACGAGGAGGGCGTGCTCGCCACCGTCGAACCCAGCTCACGTGACAATGGTGTGGTCCGGGTGACCGGAAGCTCGTCGAACCGCTCTGCCGAGACGCCGATCGGCATCCCTGCCCTGTCGATGTCGACCGAGCACTACAACCGGCTGGTACGCCTTCTCGACAAGGGATTCGAGCCCGAGATCGAGATCGACGTCGCCGTGCGGTGGTTCGAAGAGGACGGCAGGGCGTACAACACTATCGCCGACATTTCGGGCGGGGACCTCGAGGATCAGACGGTCCTGGTCGGCGCCCACCTCGACTCCTGGCACACCGGCACCGGCGCCACCGACAACGGCGGCAACGTTGCAGTCGTTATGGAAGCCATGAGGATTCTCGCGGCAGCTGGACTCAAACCGAGGCGCACGATCCGCGCCGCCCTCTGGAGCGGCGAGGAGCAGGGATTGCTGGGATCGAAGGATTATGTCACGCGGTACATCGCGACCCGGCCCGAGCCGACCGATCCCGAGCAGCTCGCGCTACCGACGTGGGCGCGTGAGCCGACCTGGCCGATCACGGTGTTGCCTGGCCACGCGACCATCTCTGCGTACTTCAACCTCGATTACGGGACGGGGCGGATCCGCGGTCTCTACGCCCAGGAAAACGCCGCCGCGGCGCCGATCTTCGAGGCGTGGCTGGCGCCGTTCGCGGACCTCGGTGCGGACCACGTGACGATGGAGACCGCATCGGGCACCGACCACGCCAGCTTCGACCGGGTCGGTGTCCCGGGCTTTCAGTTCATCCAGGACGACATGGACTACATGGGCCGCACCCATCACTCAAACGTGGATACCTATGACCACCTCGACCCGGAAGACCTCACACAGTCGGCGGTGATCCTCGCCGCGGTGATCTGGCACGCCGCCAACCGCGATGAACTCCTGCCGAGAAAGCCAATGCCCGCGGCCCCAGAATGAGGAATTACGAATAAGGAACTAGGAATGCTGCCCACCCACCCAGGGAGGTTGAGGTCACTGGGGAGGGTCGGATGGAAATTCCTAATTCCTAATTCCTAACTCCTAATTCGAAATTAGTTTGACGCTCCCCGACGAGGTGTCGACCTCGATGTCCACCGCTTCGGGTCCACCGTCGAACTGGAGGTTGTTCTTATCCCTCACAAATCCTGGGAAGTCGCTGTGGATGCCACCCGAACTCACGTCGACCG
>CAYPBC010000372.1:0-3080 GCA_964408845.1 uncultured Thermoanaerobaculia bacterium | reverse complement strand
TTCGCATCGGGAACCGCGCCGTCCCCACCGGAGTTTCCGGATGGGAACGGGCTAGGGCTCACGTCATTTCCCCATGCCGCGGGGATCGACCACCACTACGGCGGAATACTCACCGTCCAGCACCCCGGTGACCGCGAGACCAATGACCAACTGCCCCGCGCAGAGACGCTGGGAGGTCTTGCCAGTTGGCGGTGCAACCGCTGACAAGACCTCCGTCACCACACCGGCGCTGACCTTGACTCGGACCGCATACCGACCGGGCGTGCAGAATGCCTTGGTCTCGAAGTCCTGCCAGGCGGTTTCTTCATCGACAAAGACAAAGAGTTGTCCCCTGCCGGCTCTCGTGTGATCACGCCACAACCGGCTTCCTGAACTCGTGGCGCCCCGGGTCGACAGGTCTCCGGCTTTCGCGTTCTTTCCCGTAGCGGTCGCTTCGGATGCTGGCCGCGGCGCAGGTGCGGCGTCCCGAGCTCTCGATTCATTGGACCGATCGGCCGACACTCCGGCAACCTCGGTTTTTCTTCCATCCTTGCTGTAGGGGAGGATTTCGGAAGGAGGCGAGAGTTCCTCGCCGACTTCTTCCTCAAGCGGGCCAAGGACATCCAGGGCCGGCGAGTTGTCGAGCTCGACATCCGGGATTGGGCTTGCCAGGAGCACTTCGCCGACCCCGATCAACCGTTTCTCGGGTGGTACGGAGTGTGTCGGGAGTGGAGCGAGAGCAAACCTCTCCGTCTCGTCGACGGTCCGTGGGAGGCTCCGGCGGGCAAGCTTGTCGTCGACGCCGGAAACCGGGTGGCCGGTATAGATTCTTGTGACCACGGTCAGACCTACGACGAGGATAGCTGCAGCGGCCAGCCAGCGCACCCACGGGCGAACAACGATTGCGTCGGGCCGTCCTCTGAGCAGAGGTTCCACCAACGAATCGAGATCGACCGGCGCTTTCTCTCTGGTGGCAAGAACGGCCAGCGACTGCCGAACTTCACTCAGTGAGGCCAGGTCTGAGGCGAGAGCTGGATCCGCCTCCAGCCGGGCCCGGAGATCCCGTTCCTCTGCCGGAGGCAGGTCCCCGTCTAGGAACCGGCTGAGCTCTTCGATGTGTTCGTCCTTCATCACATCTCCACAATCCGGCGCAAGGCGTCTCGAGCCCGGGCAAGGCGAGACCTTATGGTACCGATAGGTAAATCGAGGACATCGGCGATTTCCTGATAGCTCAGCCCCTCACCGTCGCGAAGCCACACCACGACTCGATAGTGCTCTGGAAGCTCATGGAGGGCTTCCTCGACCCGATCCAGTATCTCCACAGAAGCCGCCCTGCGTTCCGGGTCGGCCTGCGGGTCGCGAACGATCATCGCCAACTCGCGATCTCCGTCCATGCTCTCGCTGATGAACTGTAGATTTCTGCCCATTCGCCGCCTATGCGCACGGAGGTAATTCCAGGCAATTTGAAACACCCACGTGCTGAGCTTGGCCTCACCGCGGAATCCGGGGAGCCCGCGCCAGATCCGAAGAAAAATCTCCTGTGTCGTATCGAGCGCCTCTTCGTCACTTCTGGTGAGCCGCCGAGCCAGCCGCCAAACCGGGAGCTTGAACCGCTCATATACTTCATCAAAGTCCACCGACACAGTTTGCCACACGTCGTGTCAGTCAATATGATCCGTCAGGAAAGAAAAAGTTCCCCGTCAAGCTCTTCGCCGAGGAGTGCGCGGATCCTGACCTGGAGTCCACGGGCCACGTCGATGTAAACATCTTCCTCCTCTCCAAAGGGATCGAGGACCGTCCAGGCTTCGCGCCTCGCCCCCGTCCCCCGTGGCAGGAGGTCGAGAGCCTCCTTGCCAAGCAGCGAGACGACGACGTCGAGATCTTGGACGAACACGTCGTCGAGGCCCTTCGACCACAAGCCTTCACCCGAATACCCGAGCGCCTGAAGTGCAGTCAGAGTACCGCCGGCGATAAAACCAGCCGGTACGAGGCCCGCCGATCGCGCATCGACCCGCCGGCCGCCGAGGTGGCGCGCGATGGCCTCGGCCATCGGGGAACGGCAGCTGTTGCCAATGCACACGAAGAGTATTGAAAGTGGAGCCATCATGCGATTGTACCGCCACTATGTTACGGCGAGCCTTTGGCCACCCTGCGCTGTTGTCGGCGGGGAGAACACCCTAAGGCGAGAAAGACCCGTAGGGTACGGTGCATCACAGGTCGCGGCAGGAAGCAGGCATGAAGTGCAGGCTAACCCGGATAGAAAACCGGGCTCAGCACGGATTGACCGCGGGCGTTCTCCGCGCTAGCCTTTTAACTGGAGGAGATCGTCCCACCGAAATGCTCACTGGATATAACACGGACATTCAACATTCCGGTACCACGTATCACGTGCAGACCGAGGACAAGGGTCGCGAGAACCCGTTGGTGGAATCCCTGGTCTACACCAGCGGAGAGATCCTCTACACTCGCCGGACGCCCTATCACGACCTGGTCGAGCAGGATGTCGATAAGGAGGCCATAGCCTCACTTATGGAACGGCAGCACCGGGCGATCGTCGACGCCGTCCAAACTGGGGGCCTTGAACGACTCTCCGGCGTCGTCGCGCCGGATTCGAATGCCGATGACACTACAATCATCCATAGCAGTGCAGACGACCCGGGCGACCAAGAGGAGCCGTCTCTCGATCAGGTGATCCTCGACTATCTCGAATCGCAGAGGGGGCAGGCGCATCTCATCCTCCAGGCAGCGACTGACCACGATTTCTACTATGACGGTCAAACCGAGATCAGCGTGACCGCTGTGGATTCACTCGCCCACGAACCGCAGGCCGGAGTGACAATCTCGGCACTCTTCAAGTCGACAGCCGAACCTCGGCGGCTGATGCTGGCTGAAGGCACGACCGATGACGATGGCCGCTTTTCGGCCCAGGCCGAGATACCATCGTATTCCGGGGGCACATCGGCGGTCGTGATCACAGCCAAGTCCAATCTCGGTCGGTCCGAGATGAAACACCTGGTTCACAAATAAGGGGTTGCCCCTCGAGCGGTTTTTCCGTATAGTGACCGATGGTTGTGGGCCGTTAGCTCAATTGGCAGAGCAAG
>CAYPBC010000371.1:0-3088 GCA_964408845.1 uncultured Thermoanaerobaculia bacterium | reverse complement strand
ACAGGGTCGCCACCGAGATGGTGATGGCGAAGGGCCGGTAGAGCCGGCCGGTGATTCCGGGCATGACGATGGTCGGCACAAAGACCGCCAGCAGCACCAGGGTGGTTGCCACCACCGGGCCGGTGATCTCGACCATCGACTTGGCGGTCGCCTCCTTGGCGCCGAGGCCCTCGGTGTCGATGATCCGCAGGGTGTTTTCCACCACCACAATGGCGTCGTCGACCACGATCCCGATCACCAGGATGAGACCGAACATCGTCAGCCCGTTGATCGACAGCCCGAGAGCGAGCATCACTGCAAAAGTGCCGAGCAGCGACACTGGGATGGTGATGGCCGGCACCAGGGTGGTACGGAAATCCTGGAGGAAGACGTAGACCGTAAAGACCACCAGGAGGATCGCGATGATGAGGGTGGTCACCACCTCCTTGAGCGATTGCATGATGTACTCGGTGGTGTCGTAGAGGATGCGGTACTCGAGACCCTCGGGGAAATCCTCACCGAGACGGTCCATCTCGGCCTTGATCCCATTCGCAACATTGAGGGCGTTGGCGCCGGGGGCCGGGTAAACGGCGACGGCGATGGACGGCGCACCGTCTAATTTGGCGAACCACATATAGCTCTGGGCGCCGAGCTCCACCCGCGCCACGTCCCGGACCCGCACGAGCTGGCCCTGCTCGCCCCGTTTGACGATGATGTTTTCGAACTGCTCGACCGTTTCGAGGCGGCCGAGGGTACTGATGGAATACTCGAAGGGCTGGTCGGCGGGCGCCGGCTGGGCTCCGATCTGACCCGCCGCCACCTGTACGCTCTGCTCGCGTAGGGCGTTTGTGAGGTCCATGGTGGTGAGGCCGCGGGCGCGCAAGAGCAGCGGGTCGATCCAGATCCGCATCCCGAAGTCCTTGGCGCCCATGATGTCAACCTTGGAGACCCCGTTGACCCTCGCCAGCACGTCCTTGATGCGTGTCGTGGTGTAGTTCGAAACGTAGAGCTCGTCGAAGGTGCCGTCGGGCGACACCATGTTGATCATCAGGGTGATGTTGGTGCTTTGCTTCTCCACCTTGACGCCCTGGCGCGAAACCTCCTCGGGCAGCACCGGCAGCGCCTCGTTGACCCGGTTCTGGACCAGCACCGTGGCCATGTCGACGTCGGTACCCACCTCGAAGGTGACGGTGATGTTGCAGGAGCCGTCGGCGGCCGACTTCGAGGACATGTAGATCATGTTCTCGACGCCGTTGATCTTCTCCTCCATGGGCGCAGTGACACTCTCGGCCACCACGCCGGCGCCGGCGCCGGGATAGGAGGTTGAGACCTGGACTGACGGCGGCGTGATGTTGGGCATGCTCTCGATCGGCAGCAGCGGGATCGCCAGCACCCCCACCAAGACGATGACGATCGCGATCACCGACGCAAAGATCGGTCGGTAGATGAAGAAGCGGCTGAACATGGGCTAGCCTTCCCCGCCGTTCTTCGGGGTCACCGGCATGCCGGGCCGCGCCCGCTGCAGACCGACCGTGATGTAGCGTTCGCCGGGCTCGAGGCCTTCGAGGACGACGCGGGTCTTGTCTTTCTGGAGAGGACCGGGTTCGATGTAGCGTTTCTCCACCACGTTGCCGTCCCCCACCACCATCACATAGCGGCCACCGAGGTCGGTGCCGAGGGCGGTCTCCTCCACCAGCAGTGCGTTCTCGAGGAACTTACCCGGGAGCCGAACGCGGATGAAGAAGCCGGGGAAGACCTTGGAGTCCGAGTTGGGGAAGATCGCCCGCAGCTGAATCGTGCCGGTGGCTGGGTCAACGGTGTTGTCGATCGAGTCGACCTTGCCCTCGATCTCGAGACCGGTCTCCATGAGCACCAGCGTCGCCGGAAATTCGTCTTGGGTGCCGGGATCTCCGTGTCCCCCGCGTTGTTCGAGGGTCTGTGCGATAAACCGCTCCGAGACCTCGAAGTAGGCATAGATCGGATCGATCTGGCGAACCGTGGTCAGCAGTGTCGCCTCACCGGCACCGACGAGGTTTCCGAGATCCATGTAGTTCCGTGAGACAAGGCCGTTAATCGGCGATTCAACCGTCGTGTAGTCGAGCTGGATCTCGGCGGTGGTCAACGCCGCCTGGGTCTCGAGAATGGCCGCCGACGCCTGGTCGCGTTCGGCGCGGGCGCGGGTGACCTCCTGCTGGCTAACCGCGTTGGTCCTGACCGCCTGCTCGAGCCGATCGAGGTCGGACTCGGCGCGTCTCAGACCGGCCTCGGCCGCCTTGAGACCCGCAGCGGCGCGGTCGCGTTGCGCCTCGTAGGGCTCGGGCTCGATGACGAAAAGCAGCTGCCCCTTGCGCACGAAGGAGCTTGGTTCGAAGGCCATCTTGTCGAGGTAACCCTGCACCCGGGCGCGGATATTGATCGACTGGTAGGCTTCCGTGGTGCCAACGAACTCCTCGTAGACCGTCACGTCGCGCTGGGTCGGGGTGGCGATGGTGACCTCGGGTGGCGTGGGTGCAGCGACCTGCGGCGCTTTCCCACAGGCTGCCGCCGTGAGCATCATGGAACACACAACGGCGGCGTGGACCGCCATCGTTGAAAGACCGGAGATTGTTGCTGAGTTTTTCATGGCGGGACATTGTCTCTGAGTCACTGTGAATCGGTCAAGCGACACACTGGGGCGCGAGGCCCGTGGCTTGGGGCTCGACGTCCGACCAAGCCCAAAGCCTCATGCCTCATGCCTCAGCTATACCAACCAGAACGACCACACCAGGAGGGTCGCAAACGCGACCGGGAACGCCCACCTCGAAATCCGGTTGACGGCTTTCGCCCGGTCGGCACGACCTTCCTCGTTCATGGCGCCGGTCAAGGCCACCTGGATCAAGGCTGCAAAGACGAGAATCGTGGCGCCGAGCAGGAAGTAGTCGAGACGGGTGAGGTACGAGACCGGCGGCAGGTTCTGGCCGAGGAGGAAGCGATAGGCGACCAGGGTCAGCATCGAGGTCACGGCAACGCTCAGCCTCGGCCCCAACTTGTCAGCGCTTATCCAGAAGACGACCCACGACATGAAGACGATGATCGCCACCGATACGAAGGCCTTGCCGATGTAGAAGCC
>CAYPBC010000370.1:0-3088 GCA_964408845.1 uncultured Thermoanaerobaculia bacterium | reverse complement strand
GGGCGAGGATCCTCTCACCATCAACGGCCACCAGACCACCGCCCATCGCGACGGCCGCGGCGGCCGCGGTACGCATGCTCGTCTCGTCACAACCCGCGATGACCAGGTTGTGGTGATCATGGGCGACGGTTCCTGCGATGGCGCCGCGTCTGAGGCCGAGGCCTCGGACAAAACCGACACCCACGTTGCCGCTGCCGTGGTGACGTTCGACCACAGCAAGACTGACGATGTCGCGGTCAGCATCCGGCAGCGCTGAGCCGTTGTGTACGGGCAGCTCCTCGACCAGGTGCTCGGTGACGAGTTGCCCGGGGACGATGCCGATGACACGGCAGGACGGCGCCGTGGCCGGGACCCGAAAATCGAGGGTATCGACGTCGATGACCATGGCCGCCGGCAAGGTGCGATTGCCGGCGTCGGCCACCGGCCAATCGCCGACCGGCTTGCCTTCGCGGGCCACCATCCGGCCGCCGGCAAAGACCATCTCGGCGCGGAAGCTCTCTAGATCCGAGCACACCACCAGATCCGCACGGCGACCCGGCGCCACCGCGCCGCGGTCGCTAAGCCCGAACGCCTCGGCCGCACTCAGGGTAGCCAGGCGCACCGCCGCTACCGAGTCGAGTCCATGCTCGATCGCCACTCTCAGGAGGTGGTCGATGTGGCCTTCGTCGAGTAGATCGTGGGGGTGGCGATCGTCGGTGCACAGGGAGCATCGCGGAAGGGTGGCCGCAGTGACCGCGGGCAGCAGGTCGATGAGGTTCTTTGCGCCGGTGCCCTCCCGGAGAAACACCCGCATTCCCCGCCGCAGCTTCTCCGTCGCCTCGTCCGCGGTCAGGCACTCGTGGTCGGAGCCGATCCCGCACGCGATGTAGGCATCGAGCCACCTGCCACCGAGACCCGGTCCGTGGCCATCCACCGGCCGCCCGGCAAATATGTCGAGCTTGGCGTGGACCTCGGGGTCGCCGAGCACCGCCCCCGGGATGTTCATCACCTCGGCCAACCCCAGCACCCGCGGCTCACTGGCCACGGTCGCGAGATCCGCCGCCGTCAGAAGGGCGCCGGAGGTCGCAAGATCGGTTGCCGGCACGCACGACGGCGCCATGACGAGCACGTCGAGCGGGAGGCCGGCGGAGGCCGCAAGCATCCAGCGCACCCCGTCGAGGCCCGCGACGTTGGCAACCTCGTGCGGGTCACACACCACTGTCGTGGTTCCGCGGGGGACGACCGCGCGCGCGAACTCGGACGGGACCACCATGCTGCTCTCGAGGTGGACGTGGGCGTCAATCAACCCCGGCAGCAACAGTCGACCGCCGAGATCGATCCGATCGCGGGCGTCGCGGGCCTCACCCACGGCGGCAATGGTGCCATCGACGACCGCCACTGATTGTTCGAGGATCTCATGGGTGAAGACGTTGACCACCCGGCCGCCGTCCAGGGCCAGATCCGCCGGGGCGTCGCCCCGCGCTACCGCAAGCACCCGCGTTCGATCCATGTCGAACAGCCTACACCGTCCGGTTGGCGTGATCGTGTTCTCGACGACAACATCACGAGCGACGGCAGCACTAAAAAACCCCCGGTATTCGCCGGGGGTTAGAGACTCATTGACTGACAACGTTAATCGTTGAGTTTCTTGTTCTTCCAGTACTTGGTGCCGGCGATGTCGGCATTCGCCATTAGGCCCTTCTCGGTGAGCTGGTACACGGCGAGACCGTTGACGAAGTCGGTCATCACCTCGACCCCGGCCTTCCCGGCAACCGCGCCGGCGCCGGCATCGGCCTGCCAACCCTTGTCGACGAAGTTGTCGAAAGTCTGCGAGTCCTGCATGAAGAAGACCACCTGGTACTTTTTGACGCCGATACCGATACCGATGCCGGCGGTTCCCATCTTCATATAGGTTTTCTCTCCCGTCGCCCGGGCCACCGCAACTCCGTTGCCGCCGCCTCCGGAAACGCCCAGGGCAAGCTTGAGGTTGTCGAAGACCGCCCAGCCGTAGGACCGCAGGTAGAGCTCCCGGGTCTTTGGGTTCTCGGCGAAAAGGGTCAGCAACGCCTCCTCGGCGGTGTTGTCGAGCTTGGCCGCCTTGGAATCCTGCTTCATCGACTTCCATTCGGCTTCCTCTATTTCCTTGACTTCTTTCTCTTCTTCCTTCGCCACGGCCGCAGGCTCCTCGGTCACCACCTCGACAGCGTCTCCAGCATCATCGACAACCACATCCGTCTCCTCGACCTCCCGCTGTCCGCAGCCGAGGCCCGGCATCACCAGCAACCCGATGACCCCCACAATCGCAACGCTCATCAATGTCTTTCGCATGCTCTTCCTCCTTCTTTGGTTTCTATGTATTCCCGCGTATCCGTGCTCACGCAACACGGCGGAATCCCCTACCTACAAGGGGCGAGGCATTGTTTCACGAATACCTCGTGAATCCAATATCAGCTTGCGGTGTCGCCGGTCTTCTCCAGCGCAGCTTGGCGGTTTTCCTCCGGTGGTGCGCCCTCCTGAGTGTCGGGATCGGCGGCATTCGGGTCCCACCCACCGCCCAGGGCGCGGTAGAGGCGGACCAGGTTGCCGATGACAAGCCCCTCGGCCACGGCGAGATCGTCCTCTCGAAGCAGAAGCGTCCTCTGCGTATCGAGGACATTCTGAAAATCGGTGAGCCCGGCGGTGTACTGGGTGAGGACGAGATTCAGCGATCTCTGGGTCGCGTCGACCGACTGGGTCAACCGTTCCCGTCGCTCGACCTCCTTGGTATAGGCCACCATCGCGTTCTCGGCCTCCTCGAGGGCCACGAGAACCGTCTGTTCGTAGCTCGCGAGGAGCTGATTGGTTCGTGATTCCTCGACCCGGATCTGTGACCGGATGCTGCCGCCTGCAAAAATGTTCCAGCGGATCGGTAAACCGAGGCTCCAGGTCAGACTGTCACCGTCGGGCAGATCACCTGCGGAGATCGCCTCGACACCAAAGAAGCCCGACAGACCAAAGGTCGGGTAGAGATCGGCCGTGGCGATCCCGATCCGCGCCGTTTGCGCGGCCAGCAGGCGCTCGGCCTGACGCACATCGGGGCGCTGTCGCAGCAGCTCGACCGGCAGACCGG
>CAYPBC010000369.1:0-3089 GCA_964408845.1 uncultured Thermoanaerobaculia bacterium | reverse complement strand
TCAGTACCGCAGAAGGGCCGCAATTGAGTCGCGTGGCTTGAGGTGCTCGGCCGCCGGGCCGTCGACCACCTCGACATGGCCCCCCATCTCCATCACCGACTGGCTGAGGCGATCGACACATTGGGACAGCCGCTGGACATCGCCACCACAGTAGGTGCACGGGCCGGTCGGATCGGGAGCGTAGGCACGACAATCCGAGCACTCGCCGCCGACCTTCTTCAGCCCCTTGCCATAGAAGAGCTTCCACACCCGGCCCTGGTTGACGGCGTCGATCACGCTCCCGAAGCCGGCCACCGCCTTGCCGCCGTCGTGGAGCTCCGCGAGCACACCCTCGATGAGGAGGGACTCCTGCTCGCGCTCCATCCTGCGCTGCACCGCGAGGATCTTCTTGAGAACATCCTTCTGCGAGGCGCCGACGCTCATGCCGACCGTTTCGACGAGCTTCCCTCTGAGGCGCTTGGGGAGGAGCCGTATGAGCTGGCTGGTTGCCTTGGGCGTCCCGGCCACGATCAGCCGGTCAAAGGGCGCCTGCAGGGCGAGGTCGTGGATCGCGTCGATCACTTTCTTGGCGTGCGAGGCGACCTCCTCGTCGTGACGCCGGTCGCGCCGTTTCTGTGAGCGCATCTGGTCGGCGCCGAGGGAACGCGTCCGTTGGCTGGTCTCGGAGAACAGGTCTTCGTGCTCGGTGATCTCGCCCACGTAAACGGTGAATAGCCGCGCCCTCTTGGTGTCGGTCAAGACCACTCCATAGCGCTCGTGCTCGTCCATGGCCTCGACGATGGGGCGCAGGAACGCACCACGGCGCCAGTAGGCCGAAGCCGCAAACGGAAGGTCCATCTGCTGGATCTCCTCCAACTTGGTCTCGGGGTGAACGACGATCAGCGCCGCCTTGCCCGTGGGCCGCATCTTCCGCACCAGACCTATCGCGATCCCGGCCGCCGCATCGAGGCGCGTGCTGCGGCCGTGTCGGGCCTTGAGGTCCTTGAGCAGCGCCTCCGCCTGCACCACGAACCCACGTTTTCGATTCGACTGTTTGTTCTGGTCGATGTCGAGGTACATGGTGAGGGTAAAAGTCTTCTGTTGCGTCAGCGTATGCAAGCTGCTCAAGACGCCTCGACCAAGCATGGTCACCTCCTGTTGATGTGTCTGCCCTTCATCATACTCCTTCCCAATTTTTCCGTCGTCGCCATCGGCGTCAAATGGAAAAATCGGGAGAAATGGAAAGCATTTGAACGAGGCGAGGTTTAGAATACCGTGGGAGATTCGAGTATGAAGACGATCGACATACGTGATCTCGCGTGTCCGGGACCGGTCCTCAAGCTGAGGGATCTGTTGGACGGTGGCGAGCTTGAGATTGCCATGCATGTGGCCGACGAGCTCTGCCGTTCGAACGTGACCCGATTTGCCGCATCGCGCGGCGCCGAGGTTGAGGTCGAGGACCCGGGCGATGGCAGCTTCGTCGTCACGATCACCGCTAGTGACGACGCCTCCCGCGCCCGCGCGGGTGAGGAGGCGCTCCTCGTGAGTGAGGTCCCAGCGATTGGGCCTGTGGGGCCGCGGGTGGTTCAGGTCACCGCGGGCACCATGGGTTCGGGTGACGATGAGCTCGGCGCCCTCCTCCTGCGGTCCTTCCTCAAAACCCAGGCCGAGCTCGATCGTAAACCCGAGGCAATCCTCTTTTACAACGACGGCGTCAAACTGTGCTGTGAGGGCTCGCTGCTCCTCGAAGATCTGCGGGCCCTCGAGAACGCGGGGATCGAGATCATCGCCTGCGGCACCTGCCTCAACTTCTTCGAGCTCGGCGATCAGCTACGGGTCGGCCGGGTCACCGACATGCTCGAGATCGCCTCACGGCTCGCCGACGCCGGCTCCATCGTCCGCCCGTGACAATCTATCTCGATCATGGTGCGACTGCCTTCCCCAAGGCGCCCGGGGTCGCGCCGGCCATGGTCCGCTTCCTCGACGAGGCGTCGGGCAACCCCGGCCGCGGTGGCCACCGTCTGACGGTGGCGGCTTCGCGAACCATCGAGGCTGCACGCGAGGAGGTGGCCGCGCTGCTCGGCGGCAACCCTGAGCGGACTCTCCTCGGACCGGGCGCGACCTTCTGGATCAACACGGTCCTGGCGTCGGCCCTCAAGGAGGGATCGCGGGTCGTGACATCGGCCCTCGAGCACAACGCGGTCATGCGCCCTCTGCGCTTCCTCGAGGAGAGTCGCGGGGTCGAGATCGCCGTGGTCGAGACGGCGGACCCGAACGGGGCGCCGACACCGGAGGAGGTCGCCGCACGGGTAGCCGAAGCACAAACTGCGCTGGTCGTCCTGACCCACGCATCCAACGTCTCCGGCGCGGTGCTGCCGGTGGCCGAGGCGGCACAGATGGTGGCGCCGGTACCGGTCCTCGTCGATGCGGCGCAGACGGCGGGCACCCTACCGATCAACTTCGCCGACCTCGGCGCCGCCGCCCTGGTGTGCTCGGGGCACAAGGGGCTGCTCGGACCGCCGGGGATCGGAGTCCTCCTGCTGGCGCCCGGTTTCGAGGTCGAGCCCCTGCTGCGAGGCGGTACCGGCTCGCGTTCGGAGAGCGAGGAGATGCCCGAGTTTCTGCCCGATCGGCTCGAGGCGGGGACGGTTAACGGCGCCGGCGCCGCCGGGCTCGGTGCGGCCTGCGACTGGCTGGGCGAGCGCACTATCGAGGCGGTTGCCGAGCACGAGCAACGGCTCGTCCGTCGGTTGGCCGATGGCTTGAGCCGGGTCCCCGGCGTGCAGCTCCACGGCTGGGACGAGAGGGCTCCGCACACCGGAGTTCTCAGCTTCACCCTCGATGGCGCCGACAGCGGCGAGCTCGCTGCGTGGCTCGACCGCACGCACGGCATCTGTCTGCGCGCGGGCCTCCACTGCGCCCCCGCCGCCCACCGCCGGCTCGGCACGTTTCCGAATGGAACCCTCCGAGCGGGCGTCGGGCCGTTCAATAGTGAGGATGACGTTGACACCTCAATTCGTGCAATCGCTGAGGTCAGAGCGGACGGCATGTGGTAACTTCATCGTGAATTCTCAGTTCTCAATTCTCAATTCTCAATGCCCACCCTCCCT
>CAYPBC010000368.1:0-3109 GCA_964408845.1 uncultured Thermoanaerobaculia bacterium | reverse complement strand
CAGAGCGCAAGAGCTTGGTGCAGGTCGCCGGTGAGAATCGCTCATCCTAGCCCTCATTTCTCACCAGCTTTCTGCTGCGGGCGACGATGCGTCGTACCCAGCGGGGTTTTCTCGCCTCGGGGTGCTCGACGTACTGTTGAGTACGCGCTCCGCGCCCCTCAGGTCGAAACCCCCACTGGGCACGTCACCTCGCCGCCCTCGCGACGAAAACCAGTGAGAAATGAGGGCTAGGTGTCAGTTGACGGGGCCGGGCGGCAGCTCGGAGAGTCCGAAGCGTTCCATGAGGATGCTCCGCATTCGTGGAAGCACGTCGCTTTCGAAGATATCAAGCGACTCCGGCGCCATCCGTGCGAACGCTTTTCGGGTTGCTTCGATCAGCCGGAGTCCCTCGCACAGCTTGAGCTCGGGATCCTCTTCGAGGGTCCTGCACGTCACATCGAGCATGAGCTCGCTGCGTGCGTCGAGCGGTGAATAGAAATCATCAGTGGTCATCTCAACCGTGCCCACCAGTCGTAACGAAGGAGCCATCCGTGGTATTTCAAGATCGCGAGGCGTTCTTGTCCGAAGTCATAGAGATCGCCGGTCTCGGCGCCGCCCAGCTCATGCCCCATTGGCGAGCCCTCGAACCCGGTCAGGTCAGCGAGAAAGCCCGTAACGACCTGGTGTCAATCGCCGATCTCGCCTCAGAGGAGGCCATCATCGGCGCGATCCGCGACCGATTCCCCGAGCATCGCATTCTGTCCGAAGAGGCCGGCTGGAGCAGCTCTTCGGTTTCTGGGCCCACCTGGATCGTGGATCCCCTGGACGGCACCACCAACTTCGTCCACGGCATCCCCCAGTTCGCTGTTTCCATCGGCGTGGCTGAAGCGGGAACGGTCGAGTTCGGGGTCATTCTCGACCCGATCAAGGACGATGTTTTCAGCGCGGCACGCGGCCGCGGCGCATGGTGGAATGGCAGACGGTGTCAAATCAGCCCACGAGCGGGCCTTGAAGGGGCCCTTCTGGCAACCGGTTTCCCGTTCAAAGCCCACCGCCTTCTCGACCCCTACCTCGCTATCTTTCGCGACGTTTTTCTCAAGTGCAAGGCTGTCCGGCGACCGGGAGCGGCCGCTCTTGATCTCGCATATACCGCGGCCGGCCTCTTCGACGGCTTCTTCGAATTTCAACTCTCGGCCTGGGACGTCGCGGCCGGATCATTGCTCGTCGAGGAAGCCGGCGGTACGATCACCGATATGAATGGCGGCTCGGAATACCTGGAGAACGGTGACGTGATCTGTGGGCCTCCCGGGGTTCATCGAGCTCTCCTCGACGCGGTCGGCCGACATCGAGAAAATTGGCACGATTCCTCCCCCTGAACGTGGTGTACATCACGGTTAAACTCTTGTGAATCTTCTGGTCTGAGCTATAATCTCGGACGTGAACGACCACGATATAAGCTTGGGCGCCATGCGGGACAAGGTTCAGGAGGCCGTCTCGTGGACCCGCGAGATGCAGTACGACGAGGCTATCGACGTCTTCGAGAAGTACCTTCCGGTACTCTCATCGGAGGGTGATCTCCAGGACAAACGACTGGCGGCGGCCTGCTTCTCCTACTACGGAGTCTGCACCGCCATGATCAGACACAAGTACGCCGACGCCATCAAATACTGCAACGTCTCGGTCAAAGCCAATTTTCTCGACCCGGAACACCGCATCAACATGGCGCTGGTCTATCTCGAACGCGAGGACCGGAAAAATGCGGTGCAAAACCTCGAGGCGGGCCTCCGGCTACAGCCCTCAAACAAACGCATCCATAGGATCTTCATGGAAATCGGTCAACGAAAAGGCGTGATGTTCACCTTCCTCTCACGGAATAACCCGATCAATCAATGGATCGGCAGGCTGCGCGAGCCGAAGACCGGCTAGTCTTCATTTCTCACCAGCTTTCGTGGCGAGGTGGGCGAGGTGCCGTGCCCAGTGGGGTTTTCGGCCCAGAGGCCCGGCCGCAGCAGAAAGCTGGTGAGAAGTACAGGCTTGCCCTTGCCAGCGGACAGTTAGAGGTTTATCCTACCCGCTGTGAATTTGTTCACGTAGCCCGCGTCGCGTGACCATCACCCAACAACACCAGACCGCCCACACCAGGGGCGAAGACCGCGGAGGTTTTCCATGACAGAGCGGCGAACTGTGATGATTGACGGCAATGAAGCCACGGCCTCGGTCGCGCACCGCATCAACGATGTGTGTGCGATCTACCCGATCACCCCATCGTCGAACATGGGCGAGTTCGCCGACGAGTGGTCGGCGCTGGGCAAGACCAACATCTGGGGGGTGGTCCCCGACGTGGTCGAGATGCAATCTGAGGGCGGCGCCTCGGCGGCAGTGCACGGCTCGCTCCAGGCTGGCGCGCTGACCACCACCTTCACCGCTTCCCAGGGCCTGCTGCTCATGATCCCGAGCATGTACAAGATTGCCGGCGAGCTGACACCGGCGGTCTTTCACGTATCGGCGCGGACGATTGCCACGCACGCATTGTCGATCTTCGGCGACCACTCGGACATCAACGCCGTCCGCCAGACCGGGTGGGGGCTGCTTGCCTCCGGATCGGTCCAGGAAGCGCACGACATGGCGTGCATCGCCCAGGCGGCGTCGCTCGCGAGCCGCATACCGTTCATCCACTTCTTCGACGGCTTTCGCACCTCGCACGAGGTCTCGAAAATCGAGTACCTCGAGGACGACGATCTGCGGCATCTCATCGATGATGACCTGGTCCGCGCCCATCGCGACAGGGCGATGTCACCGGACCGTCCGTTCATCCGTGGCTCCTCGCAGAATCCGGACACCTTTTTCCAGGCCCGAGAGGCCATCAACCCGTTCTACGACGCGTGCGCCGGTCATGTGGTCGACGCGATGGACGCCTTCGGCAAGCGGGTTGGCCGTGAATACCGCCCCTTCGACTACGTCGGAGACCCCGAGGCAGAACGCGTGATCGTGATCATGGGCTCGGGCGCCGAGGTGGTGCACGAGATGGTGGACTGGCTGAACGCGAAATCTGAGAAGGTCGGCGTTCTCAAGGTCCGGCTCTATCGCCCGTTTTCGGCATCACACTTCCTCGAGGCGCTGCCGGCGACGG
>CAYPBC010000367.1:0-3114 GCA_964408845.1 uncultured Thermoanaerobaculia bacterium | reverse complement strand
AGCTGATGAACGAGGTCGCTGAAATGCTGACCGTGACGGGTCTGACCACCCTCAGTGTGTCGCACTACGAGATGAAGAAGGCGGCCTTCTTCAAGACCGTTCTCAACTCCGCTCTCAATGCCCTGTGTGCTGCACATGGACTTACCATGGAGCGCGCGATGCACCTCAAGCACACGCGAAGTACCGCACGAGTGCTTTTGCGAGAGGGTCTCACGGTGGCTGGTCTGGTCGGCTACAACTACGGTGAGGACGCCCTGGACAGGTGCATGGATTACCTCGAGGGGGGAGGTAACCACCACCCCTCCATGTGGTTCGATCTCAAGAATCGTCGGCCGACCGAGATCGAGTACATCAACGGTAAGATCGTCAAGATCGGCCGCATGTTTCAGGGCGTCGACGTGGGTCACAACTCCTTCTTCACCAGCGCAATCGTGACTCAGGAGATCAGGAACGGCACACGTGACGACGAGGACATCCCGGAGTATCTGATCGACTCGTGACGTGCTGAGGGGGCTGCCTCGGGGACGGGAGGCTCGAATGATCGATGTGGTGCGACACAAACGGGTGGTGCATCTGGTAATCAACGCCCCGCCGGTCAACGTGCTCGACGCGGCGATCCTTGGAGAGCTGGTCGAGCGCCTGGGCGAACTCGAGACCGATGATACGGTGGCGGCGGTCGTGCTGGCGGGCGAGGGACGGTGCTTCTCGGCCGGCGCGTCGGTGGCGGAGCACAAGCAAGAGCAGGCTGAGGGCATGTTGAGGGGCCTCAACGCGGCGTGTCTGGCGCTGCCCGCCTTTCCGGCGCCAGTGGTTGCCGCGGTTCACGGCGCCTGCCTCGGCGGTGCGATGGAGCTGATCTCGTTCTGTGATTTCGTGGTCGCCGCCCCCGATGCCGTCCTCGGCCAGCCCGAGATCAAGCTGGGGTTCTTTCCGCCCGTTGCGGTCCATCAGCTCCCCCGTCTGACCGGGTTCCAGAACGCCGCCTATGCGATCCTCAGCGGCGACAACATAGACGCTGAGCGGGCGCTGGCGATGGGCCTGGTGCAGAAGATCCTGCCCAGAGACGAGTGGTCGGAGATCGATGACCTGTTCAACGGTCTCTCAGCGCCGGTGCTCCGGATCACCAAACAAGCGCTGGCCAAGAGCCTGAACGAGGGCTGCGCGGAGCGGCTCGATGACTTCAAGGCTCTTTTCACGTCGGAACTCTATCGCCTGGAGGACGTTGCCGAGGGGATCAAGAGCTTCGAAGAGCGCCGCCCCCCCGAGTGGAAGCACCGTTAACCCACAGTCCTAAGAAACTCGCTGAGCGCGAAGTCTCGAATCATTTCCTATGGGCCGAGCCAGCCGCGAAGCGGCGACAGACAATCAGAAGATGATAGCTGCGGCTCACGCCGCAGCCGCAGTCTGTCGCCCCTTCAGGGCTCTCTGATTCCCTCGATTCCGGTACCTGGGGCTCACGCCCCAGGCTATGGATCTATCGCGCCTTCGGCGCTCGATCGTATGCCGAATCTCAATGACTGACCCTCCCAATAGGTCGAGACGGCCGTGGTTCGCGGAGCGTTTCTCACCAAGTGAAACGTGCGGGTCAAACTTCGATTTTCCTGTGGTCGAAGACGGTGACTGCGAGGAAGGTCACGATGCTCACCAACCACGCGAGGTAAATGGGGTGGGGCAGCACCCTCCACCCGGCGGGTGCGATCAGCCACAGCGCCAGGGCGAGCATCGTCGTCGATAGGGTCCAGGTGGCGGACGAGCGGCGGCACAGCCGAGGGCAGTACATGGTCATCAACACCACCAGGGTGTAGGCGGTGGTCAGGGTAAGACCGATCAGCAGAGCTTTGAGGATGCCCTGGACCGTGAGGGCGAGCCCGAAGGTGATCACGCTGAGAATCGCCACCGTGACACGGCACAGCGTCTGGTCCCGGGCAGCACTCAGATCGGGTGCGAAGAAACGCTTGACGATGTCGTTCGACACCAGGGCGGCGCTGCCGAGCAGCAGGGCCGATGCGGTGCTGACATCCGCGGCCCACAGCCCGGCGAGGATGACCCCTGCCGCGAGCGGCGGCAGGTCCATCACCATCCTCGGCAGAGCCTCGGCCGCCACGATGCCGGGGTGACTCGCCGCCGCCGCCATGCCGATGATGGCGCTGACAAAACCGACCGGCAGGATCAGGAGCCCGCCAAGCAGATAGGCGCGGGCGGCGTGGTCCTCGTCCTTCGCCGCGAAACCGACCTGGATCACCGCCTGGGTCGAGTGGGTGGTTGTGATCATGACGAGGAACCAGGCGACGATCAGGGCGGGACCCATCGCGAGGAGGTCGAAGCCTGGATGAGCTTCGGGCAGACCTGCCCTGAGCGCACCGACACCGCCGACCTTGGCCACACTCAGGACTGCGGCGAGGATGAGGCCGGCATAAATTACGACAACGTTGATGACGTTGGTCAGCCCGGCGGCCCAGAATCCGCCGATCAGTGTGATGCCGACAAAGACCAGGGCGGTGACCAGCATGCCGGACTGCAGGGTGAAAACACCGGGAAGCAGCGTCCTCAGGATCGCCCCCCCGGCTACGTACTGGAGGGAGGTGATCACGATCTGGATAACGAGTTGGCCGATGACTCCGAGGACCCGTGCGGTGGTGCTGTAGTGCCGCTCGAAGAGCTCGGGCAGGGTTGTGATCTCGAGGCGGCGGTAGCGCCGCGCCGTGCCGAGGGCGAGAATGAAGGCCCCGGCCGCCCAGGCGGCGTTGTACCATCCGGCCGAGATGCCATGCGAGTAGGCCCACTCGGCGGTGCCGATGGTCGAGACTCCGCCCACGGCGAGACCGGCGAGCAGGGCAGCCGCCACCCAGTAGGGCAACCCCCGCCCCGCGAGCAGGTATCCGACGATGCCGCCGCCGCTCCTGGCGGTGAGGCGGCGCGCCCAGCCGGTGACCGCGAACAGCACCACCACGTACAGCGCGACGATGACGATCGGGATCCAGCTAGCCTGCATCATGCCAATCTTCTTGAATCAGCGTTGGTGAGCTCCTTCGGCCGAGCCAGCCGCGAAGCGGCGGAAGACTCATAGCCTGGGGCGTCAACCCGCGCTCGGCTGGCGAGCGAGTCGAGCCGGAA
>CAYPBC010000366.1:0-3115 GCA_964408845.1 uncultured Thermoanaerobaculia bacterium | reverse complement strand
CTGCTCCGTGACAATCCGCTATAGTGGCTCAGCTTCCTAAGAGCCTTCCTAATTCTCCGAGCCTATCCCTTTGGGCAGCGTCCTCGACAGCACCACGTAGCCGATGATCCCCGACACCAGCGACGCCGCGAGAATCCCTACCTTGGCGGTGGCGATGAGAGCCTCATTATCGAAGGCGAGGTCGGTGATGAAGAGTGACATGGTGAAACCGATGCCGGCGAGACAGCCGGCGCCCGCCACCTGACCCCAGGTCACGCCCTCCGGCAGCGCGCCGCGTCCGCTCTTGACCGCCAGCCAGCTGAAGAATGAGATACCGAGCGGCTTGCCGATCACCAGACCGACGATGATCCCAACGGCGAGAGGGTCGGCGAGTACGGCCATCAAATCGCCGCCTATCCGCACGCCCGCGTTAGCGAGGGCGAAGAGGGGCAGGATCAGCCACACCTGAATCGGGTGGAGAAAGTGTTCCAGCACCAGCCCCGTCGGTAGCGCGTCCTTTGAGCACCTGTGAATGCCTTCCACGATGTTGAGCTGCTCGCGGTTGCTGAGCAGGCTATCGGTCGAAACCTCCATCTGCTTGATGCGCTCGAGTCGTGCCTCGGTTCCATCGATGAACACTTCAGGATCCACCCGCGGCCGGACCGGAATGAGCATGGCGATGAGGATCCCCGCCACGGTGGCGTGGATACCGGATGAAAATACCGCGAGCCAGAAACCGATGATGAGCAGATACAGGACGCCGCGTCTTCGAATCCGCGCTCGGATGGCAGCAAAGACTAAAGCCAGTAGGACCGCCGCTACGATCAGAGCCGTCACGTTGATTTCCTCGGTGTAGAAGATCGCGATCACCGCCACCGCACCCAGGTCATCGGCGATGGCCAGCGCGGTCAGGAAGACCTTGAGCCCGAGCGGCGCCCGCGTGCCGAAGATCGCGAGCACGCCGAGGGCAAACGCGATGTCGGTGGCCATCGGAATGCCCCACCCCCGCGCCCCCTCGCCACCGAGAGTCACGACAACAAAGAGTACGGCCGGCACCATCATGCCGCCGATGGCCGCCATCACCGGCAGGGCCGCCTTGGCGAAGGACGAGAGTTCTCCGACGACGAGCTCGCGTTTGATCTCGAGACCGACGACAAAGAAGAACACGACCATCAGGCCATCGTTGATCCAGTGATGGAGCGAGAGCTTGAATTCGGCGCCCCCCCACGACACCCCGACATAGGTATGCAGAAGGTCGAAATAGGTGTCCGCCCACGGCGAGTTGGCCCACACCAGCGCGACGATCGTGCACGCCAACAGCAGAATGCTCCCCATGACCTCGGAGTGGACGAACCACTCGAAGTAGCTGCGAAATCCACGCTTCTCGTGCTCTGAACTCATCCTTCGCCTCCCGATGAAGTTACGGAATCATAGCCTAAAAAGAATCGGCGGCGCATGAGCGCCGCCGGTTCAAAAAGTCATTCAGCTTTTCGCTAAGCGAAGAGCTATGGGAGCTGGATGAGCCAGCTGCCGTCCTCGAACCACTTCTCCTCGAGAGCGTCGAGCAACCCAAGGCCCTGGAGGGTGCCGAGGTAGTTGGTGACCATATTGACCAGCAGGGAGTCCCCCGGGGCCAGCGCGATCCCGATGGGCTCGATGGTCATGGGCTCGGACAGGGTTGCCAGTCCGGCATCGGGGAAACGCATCTGCGACAGGGCACAGATGGGGTAATCCGCCACCAGGGCGTCTGCCTTGCCGGCAATGACCATCTGAACACCGGCGTCATAATCGTCAACGCCGACATAGGTGGTCTTCTCGAGCACCCTTCGCACAAACCTCTCGCTGGTGGAACCCTTGAGAGCCGCGATCGTTATCGACGAGCTGTCGATATCCTCGGCATCCTTGAGAGCGGCGAGGGTCGAGGATTTGGTCAGAATCGACTTGCCCGATACGATGTAGGGGCCCACGAAGGCCGCCTTGAGGTTGCGCTTCGGAGTCATGGTCATGCCCGACATGATGGCGTCAATCTCGCCCTTCTCGAGGGCGGACAGCAGCTCACCAAAAGGCTTCTGGACGAACTCCACCTTGACACCCATGGCATTGGCAAGAAGATTGGCGAGGTCAACCTCGTAGCCGATCAAAACACCGCTCTTGGAGACCACCGTGAAGGGCGGCTGGGTGCCGGACATTCCGACCCGGAAGGTACCGCTTTCGACGATCCGGCTGAGAACCGGGGAATTGTCGGCGGCCTGGATATCGGCCGGGGCGCCGACCAAGGCGATGAGCGCGATAGCGAGACAGATGAACGTACGTTTCATAAAACTCCTCCTTGAGTTTGGTTGGGCCGCCGATCACCGGCGCCTGAGATTTTGAACACAATGTTCGGTTTCGAGATTCCCTCCGGCGAAAACGGGCTGTAGAATAGCGCAAATGGAGAAGACCTGCATGAAAATGTCGATTCTGTCGCTGCTGCTGATATCGATGATGCCCGTAGCCGCGGCCGGGGGGGACGAGCTCGCAGGCACCCGGCCCGGACCCGAGGGCCGGCCTCTGACCATGACTGGCACGCTCTTCCTCCTCGACGTCTCCAAGATAAACGGCGCAGACCAGAGCTTCACCGCCGATGTCTTCATGATGCTGCAGTGGAAGGACGAGCGTCTCGCTTCTGACACCAACGGGTTGCGGCGGGTGCCTCTGAACAGCGTCTGGAACCCGCGCATTCAGATCATCAACCAGCGCCGCATCTGGAAGACCTTTCCAGAAGAGGTCGACGTCTCGCCGGACGGCACCGTGATCTACCGGCAGCGATACTACGGTACGTTTTCCTCGCCGCTCGACCTCCACGACTTTCCCCTCGACCATCACTCCTTCCGGCTGCAGATCGTGATCCCAGGTCATAACCCTGAGGACATCAAGTTCGTGCCGAGCAGCGAGGGTTTCGGAGAGGGCCGATCGCCCGAGATGACGATCCCCGACTGGTCGGTCGGTGAGTTTGAAATCCGCACCGCGCCGTGGGCGGTGATCCCCGGCGGGCGCGAGATCGCCGGTTTCGAGGGGATGTTCGAGGCGCGGCGCCACCTCGGCTTCTACATCGGCAAGGCCTTCGTATCGGTGGCGATCATCGTCTTCATGTCGT
>CAYPBC010000365.1:0-3118 GCA_964408845.1 uncultured Thermoanaerobaculia bacterium | reverse complement strand
GAGAAATCGGATCGCCTCGGCGGCCGACTCGCCGAACCCAACCTCAAGCTCCTGTATCCCAACCGCCGGTCCGCAAGCGATGTGCTCGCCGAGAAGATCGAGCGGCTGGAGGCGAGCGACGCACGTGTGCTTCTCGAGACCGAGGTCAAGAATATTACGGGTTTTGTCGGGAATTTCGAGGCCACCCTGGAGGGCGCGGTCGACGAGGTGTTCCCCATCGGAGCGGTGATCCTCGCCATCGGGGCCGACCTCCATGATCCGGGCTCCGAATATCGATATGACGAGCTCGACAACGTCGTGACCTCGGAGGGGCTGGAGCGCGCGTTCTGCGTCGGCGACGACCTCGGATTCGGCGGCGTCCCGCCGTCCAGCGCGGCGCTGATTCTGTGCGTCGGTTCCCGTGATCCGGAGAGTTTCTCCGGTTGTTCCCGTTACTGTTGCCCAACCGCGATCAAGCAGGCCATCGAGCTCACCCATCGCGGTATCGATACCACAGTCTTTTACCGAGATATTCGAACGATCTCCACCGGCGCCGAGGAGATGTACCGCGAGGCACGCGGCAAGGGCGTGCTCTTCGTTCGCATACCGCCTGATGAGCGGCCGGAAATCGTCGGCGGGAAGCGCGCTCAGGCGGTGCGCTGTTTCGACGAGCTCCTCGACCGCACCATCGAAGCGCCGGCGGAACTCGTCGTGCTGTCGGTCGGGATGCGGCCTCGCCAACCCGAGACTGATCACTTCCACGAGATGCTCAAGGCCAGCGTCGGTCTCGACGGTTTCTTCCTCGAGCTCCACCCCGAGCTGGCCCCGGTCGAGACGGCGGTCGAGGGTGTGTTCCTCGCCGGAACCGTGCAGGGGCCGAAGGACATCGTCGACACGGTCGCGCAAGCGTCGGCGGCGGCTGCCAAGGCAGCAGTGTTCCTCGCCCACGACCAGGTGCGGCTGAATCCGGCGGTGTCGGTGGTTGATCCCGAGATCTGTCGCGGCTGCGGTGACTGCGTCGACATCTGCGAGTTTCAGGCGCCGGCGCTTTTCGAGACCGAGCTCGGGGTGTATGGCGCCGAGATCAACGCCTCCCTGTGCAAGGGCTGTGGGACGTGTGCCAGCTGGTGTCCCTCGGGCGCCATCACCGCCCGCCACTTCACCGACCGTCAGGTACTCGCGCAGATCGACGCCTTTTTCGACGAAAAAAGGGAGGCCGTCCCATGACCGACACCGCGTCTCCGCGCCCACCTGCAAAAAAGAAGAGAGCGGGAGCACGCAAGGCGGCCAAGCCTGCATTTGACCCACGCATCGTGGTCTTCGCCTGCAACTGGTGCTCCTACGCCGGCGCCGACACCGCCGGGGTCATGCGGATCCAGCACCAGCCCCACTTCCGCATGATCCGGGTGATGTGCTCCGGGCGTATCCAACCGGCATTCGTGCTGCGCGCCTTCGAAAAGGGCGCCGACGGCGTGTTGGTGTCGGGATGTCACTTTGGTGACTGCCATTACATCTTCGGCAACGAGCGTGCCGTGGAACAGTTCGACAAGACCATGAACGTGGTCAAGCTGCTCGGTATCGACGAGGGGCGTCTGCGATTGGAGTGGATTTCAGCCGCCGAAGGGTCCCGCTTCGCCGAGGTCATCGATGAGTTCACCGATCAGGTGCGGGCCCTCGGCCCGAGCCCGTTCGCGACGAGCGACGCCATCGAGGAGATCGAGATTCCGGAAAGGGAGACGGGGACGGAGATGGAGAGGAATTAATTTTGAATTCTCAATTCTCAGTTGTCAACTGTCAGCGGGTCGCTGCAGGATTGGCGAGGGCGGGACGAAAATTCGAAATTCGAAATTCGAAATTCGAAATTTCTGCCTGCCTGGCAACGCCATTCACGCGTAGGCGAATGGAGGCCTGATGTGCGACAGCTGGTGAAAGATACCAACGCATGGGCCTGCTACGACTGCGGCAAGTGCACGGCCATCTGTCCGGTGGCTCGGGTGGGCGGTTTGTTGAGCCCACGGCGGCACGTGCTCACCGCCAACCTCGGAGTGGAGACCGACCCGTCTCGTGACGACACCCTGTTTGCCTGCCTGACCTGCGGCCTCTGCGAGACGCGTTGTCCGGCGGAGGTGAGCTTCACCGGGCTCGTGCGGCAGCTGCGCGAGGCAGCGTTCGATGCCAAGATCGAGCCCGAGTGCCCGCACGGCGGCGCCCTGCAGTCGGTGATGCGGATGATGGCCAAGGGCGGAACCCAACAGGATCGTCTCGGTTGGCTCACCGATGACCTCAAGACCGAGGCCAAAGAGGGCGAGATCTTCCTGTGGACCGGTTGCACGACATACTACGACGCGTTCTTCCCGGAGCTCGGCATGAAGACGGTGGAGGGGACCAAGGCGACCGTCCGAATACTGAACCACCTCGGAATCACACCGGTGGTTTCACGCGAGGAGCGGTGCTGCGGCCACGATCTGCTGTGGAACGGCGACCGTGGGAGTTTCGAGGCGCTGGCGCGACACAACGTGGAGTTGGTGCGTTCGAGCGGCGCGTGGATGGTAGTGACTCCCTGCGCCGAGTGCGCGCGGACGTGGAAGATGGATTACGAACCTCTCTTCGAAGGCCGCGCCCCCCAGGTCGTGCATCTGACCGAGCTACTTGCCGAACGCCTCGACGATCTCCGACTCGAGGCCGACGGTGCGAGCCGTGTCACGTACCAGGATCCCTGCCGCCTCGGTCGCCACATGGGTGTCTACGATGCGCCGAGACAGGTGCTCGCGGCCATTCCGGGGATCGAGCTCGAGGAAATGTGTTCCAGCCGCCACCGCGCCGCCTGCTGTGCCGGTGGCACCTGGGGCAACTGTGACCGCTTCGCCAAGAAAATCCAGATCGATCGCCTGCGCGAGGCACGGGCGACCGGGGCCGAAGTGCTGGTAACCGCCTGTCCCAAGTGTCAGATCCACTTTCGTTGTGCGATGAAAGACCCCAATTTCGAGTCCGAGGTATCGATCGAAATGCGCGACCTGGCCGAGGTGGTCGCGTCGGCACTGACATAGGAGAAAGGGAGAGCGTATATGGCCACTCTCGACACGATTGACGAGCTCCGAATAGGCGTGTTTGTCTGCGACTGCGGCCTCAACATCGCGGG
>CAYPBC010000364.1:0-3127 GCA_964408845.1 uncultured Thermoanaerobaculia bacterium | reverse complement strand
ACCTCGTGCTTCGAACCCAAGCCGCCGCACCAGGTGTGTCCGCACTGCGGAAGCTACAAGGGTCGTGAGGTGATCCGGGTCGAAGAGCTCGACTGATCCTAAGATGAGCGATTCTCCTCCAGCAGAACCACTCACCTTGGGATGATACCCATGACGCAGCACCTGGTGGGTAGTGCGGGATAGGCAACCGATCGCGGTAGACGCCATGGGCGGTGACGGCGCGCCCCAGGTCGCCGTACGGGGAGCGCTCGAGGCGGTCACGGATCTCGAAACACCGGTCCTCCTTGTCGGTCCGCAAAAGCGACTGCGGCGCGAGCTCGGACGTTTTCGCTTCTTGCCCTCCGATCTCGAGCTGGTTGACGCTCCCGACGTCATCAGGATGCAAGACCCGCCGATCAGTGTTCTCCGCGGAAAGAACCGCTCGTCGCTCAATGTCTGCGCCGAGCTGGTGAGCGATGGGCGGGCGGCTGCCATGGTGACCGCAGGCAACACTGGTGCGGCGTGGGTTGCCGCCAAGTCGGCGCTCGGAATGATCGAAGGAGTCGATCGTCCGGCCCTGGCCGCGGTCGTGCCCAAGGATGAAGGCCGCACCCTGGTTCTCGACGTCGGCGCCAACATGGAGTGCAAGCCACATCAGCTCGTGCAGTTTGCGGTCATGGGCTCGCTTTACGCCGAGGCGATTTTTGGCGTTCACACTCCAAGGGTCGGTCTGATGTCGGTGGGCGAAGAAGAGAGCAAGGGCGGACCGCGGGTTCGGGAGCGCAATCGGGTTCTCACGGCAGCCGGGATCAATTTCATCGGCAATGTCGAGGGCGGCGATGTGTTCGACCCCAAAGTGGATGTCATCGTGTGCGATGGGTTCACCGGCAACGTCATCCTCAAAGTGGCCGAAGGGTTCGGCGAGATGGTGGTTGGCATGCTCATGGACGAGGCGCGTCAGTCGCCGATGTACGGAGCCGGTTTGCTGATGGCCAAGGGCGCGTTCCGAAACCTCCGCAAAAAGGTCGACTACTCAGAGTACGGTGGCGCCCCCCTTCTCGGGGTGAGCGGCGCCTGTTTGATCGGCCATGGAAAATCATCGCCCAAGGCGATCCGTAATGCCATTCATTTTGCAGACTCCTACGCCGCGTCCGGCGTCATCGAAAAGATCGGCGATACGATTTTCGAGGTGTTGGCCGGTTCGTCGAGAGCGGGAGATCGTTGAGATGAGATCGATCGCAGCCCTTTTTCCCGGCCAGGGATCTCAGGCTGTCGGCATGGGTCGGGATCTTGCCGAACGCTGGCCGGCGTCTGCCGGGGTTTTCAAGATGATCGACAGCGGTCTCAAAACACCGCTTTCCGAACTCTGTTGGAACGGTCCCGAGGATGACCTGCGGCTGACCGAGAATACCCAGCCCGCGTTGCTGGCTCACTCCATCGCCGCTTGGGAGGTGCTCTCCGCGGCCGGGCTCGATGTGGGCGCAGTCGCCGGCCACAGCCTCGGCGAGTACTCTGCGGTGGTGGCCGCCTCCGGCCTCGATCTGGCCGACGCCGCGCGCACGGTGCGATTGCGCGGCCGATTGATGCAGGAGGCGGTGCCGGTTGGGGAGGGGGCGATGGCGGCGGTGATCGGTCTCGATGACGACGTGGTTGAGGCGGCCTGCAGCGATGAGGAAATCGCGGGCGGCGGCCCGGTGGCTGCGGTCAACTTCAACTCGCCGGGTCAGGTGGTGATCGCCGGCGCCGCCGCGGCGGTGGCGGGCGCCGGTGAGAAGTGTATAGAGCGCGGTGCGAGGCGCGTGCTGCCCTTACCGGTGTCGGCGCCCTTTCACTCGACCCTGATGGCGCCGGCGCGGGAAGGACTGGCGCCGACCCTGCGCGAGCTCGACTTTCGACCGCTGTCGGTGCCTCTGTATCGCAACATCGATGCCGCCGCGGTGAGCTCGCCCGACGAGGTCCGCGACGGTCTTATCCGGCAGGTAGATGCCCCGGTCCTGTGGTCGCAGACCATTCGCCGGATGCGTGCCGACGGCTTCGACACCTTTGTCGAGGTTGGGACCGGCAACGTCCTCTCGGGTCTCGTGCGCCGCATCGATCGTGACGCCATCTGCTACCAGGCGGGGACGGTGGAAACGGTGGAGAAGGTCATCAGCGAACTCGTGTAACGTCTTCGGATACGGAGACGGAGACGGAGGGGACGATGGGTGAGTTTGACGGACAGGTGGCTGTGGTGACCGGTGGAGCACGCGGGATCGGGGCTGAGATCGCGCGGCGGCTGGCGCGCGGCGGGGCGAGCGTGGTGTGCGCCGATGTGCTGGACACGACGGACATCGTTGCCGAGATCAACGACGCCGGAGGTGTGGCAGAGGGCCGGGAGCTGAACGTGACCGATTCGCAGGCCGCTGCGGAGGGAATCAAGGCCATCCACGAGGCCCACGGTCACCTCGATATCCTGGTCAACAACGCCGGAGTCACCCGTGACCAGCTCCTGGTGCGGATGAAACCGGAGGACTGGGATCTCGTGCTCGACATCAATCTCAACGGTGTCTTCAAGGTGACCCAACCGGCGGCCAAGCTGATGATGCGGCAGAGGAGCGGTCGCATCGTCAACGTCGCGTCGGTGGTGGGTCTGATGGGTAATGCGGGTCAGAGCAACTACGCCGCCTCCAAGGCCGGATTGATCGGCTTCACCAAGAGCCTCGCTCGAGAGCTCGGTCCGCGAAACGTGACCGTCAACGCGGTGGCGCCGGGTTACATCCAAACCCCGATGACCGACAAGCTCACCGATGAACAGCGTGAGATGCTGCTCAAGAGTGTCGCCATCCCCCGCCTCGGTACTCCCGACGACGTCGCCGAGGCGGTGGCCTTCCTCGCCGGACCCAACGCCTCCTACATCACCGGGGTCGTGCTCAACATCTCGGGCGGCCTCTATATTTGAATGAGGGACAAGGAATCCTCGCCAGCAATAGACACCCGGTGAGAAGACCGGGTTAGGATCGGTGCTGTGACGATGTCGCAAAGACGCCGGGATGGATCCGTGACGGGGCAGTGGATTGTTCGTTCGCTCGCCCGCATTTCTCACCAGCTTTCGTGGCGAGGGCGGCGAGGTGCCGTGTCCAGTGGTGTTTTCGACCCGAGGGGCGCGGAG
>CAYPBC010000363.1:0-3129 GCA_964408845.1 uncultured Thermoanaerobaculia bacterium | reverse complement strand
CCACGTTCATTTTCCACCCGAGCACGAAACCGCGTGTAGCGGCCCGCCATGATAGCCTCCCGGGCCCCGCGCATCAAGTTCAGAAAGTACCAGAGATTGTGAAGACTGAGCAGCACCACCGAGGTCACCTCGTTGGCCACGAAGAGATGGCGCAGAACGGCGCGAGAATAGACGGCGCAGGTCGGGCACGAGCAGGCCTCGTCGAGGGGGCGTGGATCGTCGGCATGGCAGGCGTTCTTGATCGCCAGATCGCCCGTCGATGTGAAGACCTTGCCGGTGCGCGCCGAGCGGGTCGGGAGGACACAGTCAAAGAGATCGACACCGCATCCTACGGCATGCAGGATGTCCTCGGGGTAGCCGACCCCCATCAGGTATCGCGGACGGTCGGCGGGCAGCATCGGCGCCGCCGTCGACACTGCGTCGTAGAGGGCCGCCTGGGGCTCGCCCACGGCTAGCCCACCGATCGCGAAGCCGTCGAAATCCGCCGCTGCCAGGTCCTCGGTGCAACGGCGGCGGAGGTCGAAATCGAGGGATCCCTGCTGGATCGCGAAGATCCCCCCGCCCCACCTCGAGCTCTTGGTGCGAAGCCGCTTCGCCCGCTCGAGCCCGCGCAGCGCCCACTTTACGCTGGTCATGGTCGATTTCTCCGCCTGTTCGGGCTCGACCGGGTAGGGCAGGCACTCGTCGAGCACCATCGCCACATCGACGCCAATCGACACCTGGGTCTCGATGACGCTCTCCGGGGTCAACCGGTGCTCGCTGCCGTCGATGTGGGATTGGAACACGACGCCGTCGGGCTCGACCTTGCGCCGCTTCGCCAGCGAGAACACCTGGTACCCTCCGGAGTCGGTGAGGATCGGCCCCTCCCAGCCCATCACCCGGTGCAACCCGCCGAGGCTCACAATACGTTCGGTCCCCAGACGCAGCAGGAGGTGGTAGGTATTGGCGAGGATCATCTCCGGGGCAAGGCGATCGAGCTCCCACGCGGCCATCCCCTTGACCGTTCCGGCGGTCCCCACAGGCATGAAGGCCGGCATGTGGACGACACCGTGGGGCGTGGTCAGCTCGGCGGCCCGAGCTGCGCTCTCAGAATCCTCACCGACGACAGAAAAGGGCAGCATGGGTTTCGACCTCAGATCTGGGATCAGCCGACGCCCGACGAGGCGTCGAGGACCTGCAACCGCACCCCGGATCCGAGATCGAGGCGGAACTGCGAGTCGTCGATTGGGGAATTGATCACCAGGTTTCTGAACTCATAGCGAGTGCTGTCGCCATCCACCTCGGTGTACTCGACCACCACCGGCAGGAAGAGGGTGCGATCAACCTCGATCTCCACCGAGCGCAGCCTCTTTTTGAGCATCGATGTGACCGGTCGCAGGGTGAGGCGGTAGGGCGCCTCACCACCGGGGTCGGCGAGCCTGACGGCAAAGTTCTGCGTGAGGTCATCAAGCGGTTGCGTCCCCGCAATCACTCTCACGAATCGGCGCTGCTTGCCCGATACCTTGAGGCGCTCGGCGCGGCTCTGCTGAGGGTGGTAGGTCGTGACGGTGTCGTCGGTAAAGAGGACGATCATCGAATCCGGCCGCAGATAGTTCCAACGTACCAGATCGGGGGCGCGAAACAGAAAGACCCCCGATGACTCCACCGCTTCGAGGAGCAGCTCACTGCGTTTGAGTTGCACGAAGTCCGCTTGCAAGGTGCGCACCGCGTGTTGACTCCCCACCACACGATCGATCACCGCATCGAGCTTCGCGCCACCTTCGAGACCATCGATCGAATCCACCACCGGCGCCGGTTTCGCCGTTAGAAGAAACGCCGGGAAGACCAGGATCAACATCGGCAACAGCCGTCGCAAGACTTTCACGATGTTCACTTTAACACACGAACGGAGGGGCACATACCGCCATCATGGGCTCACTCGGTAACCCGCTGACTCACGAGGCTCATCGGTATCGCTTCGAACACCGGCCACTCCTGATCCGGAGCCTGGAGAGAGTCAACGATGTCGTCCAGAATGTCCTCGCTCACATCCTTACCGGAGTCGGCCGCGAGCACGCGATCCACTCCCCGGGCTGCGGCCAGCTCCAGCAGTATCGTGGTGCCCGTCGCGTTAATGAAACGCCGCGGTCCCACCGCGTCAGCGCCGACGAGAACCACGACCGCGGACGCATCCAGACAGGATGGCGCCGTGGCGGTGTGGGCCACAACCGCAACCGAGCCCCGCCAACCGCGCTCCCGCGCCCCTTCCACCACCGCCGCAACGGCCCTCGATCTGGAGATCGTCACAACCGTGCTCGCTCCCTCGATGTGCGGCCAGGCATTGGCCGCGAGACGATACGGCAGCTCATCCAACACCCCGGCCCGCTGCTCGAGGAATCGTCGAAAGCCCGGGGCGGCGGCCTTCGTAGCCAGCGAGCGCAGATTCGCCATCGCCGGCTGCCCCTCGGCGAGGAGGCGGGCCCCGGCCATCAGGGCGCCGGAATCCAACTTCAGCGCGAGCAGTCCCCGTACCAGGATCTCCTCGATCTCGGACGCGCCGAGCTCACGGTCGGCCGCCGCCCGGCGAAAGAGCTCGAGGACGTCTTCGGCGCGGTTCACAGGCTGATTCTGCCATGAAATGGATCAGGCGTCGTTTCCGCCGCCCATCTCTCTTCCCCATTTGACATAATGGAGCCAGGAGGCCCACATGAGCGACGACACACCGCAAACCCCGAAAGGAACGCGTCTGACCCTGAGCCCCGAGGTCGGCCTCGGTGAATACTCGAACTTTGTCGGCATCGCCCATAACTTTTCCGAGGTGCTCCTCGACTTCGGCCGGACTGTGCCCGGACGGGAGGACATCCCGGTGGTGGCGCGGATCATCATGAACCCGTTCCAGGCAAAACAGCTGCTGCGCGCGCTGACCCACAACGTGCAGATGTACGAGCAGAACTTCGGACCGATCCCGGACCCACCGGCAGACGCTGGTCAGGCGGGGTCAGAGGGCACGAACTAGCCGATTTCGAATTTCGAATACCGAAATTGCCGCCCAGTACACGAGACACCTGAACCGCAAGGACAAGCCAATCCGGCGAGTCTTGTGGTGCGGCCGCCCCGGCCGCACATGCAGGCGGGACGCCTGCGCTACAA
>CAYPBC010000362.1:0-3130 GCA_964408845.1 uncultured Thermoanaerobaculia bacterium | reverse complement strand
GCAAATAGAAGGTGTCCTGGTCGTCCCGCGCCGGGTGGTCGGGCGGGATGTTGAGGGCCTCGAAGTTGTGCCAATCGTCCTCGACCTCGGGTCCGGCCTCGACGTCGTACCCCATGCGGAGGAAGATCTCCTCAATCCGCCGTCTCACGATGTGGACGGGATGTTGGGCGCCGCGCACGACCGGCATTCCGGGAAGAGTGACGTCCACCGATGAGGACTCCGTTGTGACAGTGGCCGCCGGCGCTCGATCCTTGACCTCCGCGAGCTTGGCGTTAATCAAGGTCTTGAGCTCGTTGAGGGCGAGTCCGTAGGCGCGCTTCTCCTCGTTGGGAAGCTCGCGCAAGGCGGCGGTCAGATCCTGCAGTAGCCCGGAACGGCGGCCCGCATACTTGATGCGCACCCTTTCGACGGCCTCAGCATCCGCCCCCGCCGACTCGAGGTCGGCAAGGAACGCGACGCGGACCTCGTCGATGCGCGCAGCGCCCACCGAAACCTCAGCTCTCGACCTGGCGGGCGAGCTCGACAAGCTGGGTGAAGGTCTGCGGATCCCGCACCGCGAGATCGGCGAGGACCTTGCGGTCAAGGTCACAGCCGGCGTTCTTCAAACCGGCGATGAATGCCGAGTACGTGGTGCCGTTCTGCCGCGCCGCTGCATTGATGCGGGTTATCCACAACGCACGAAAATGGCGCTTGCGCTGTCTACGGTCGCGGTAGGCATATTGCAGGGATTTTTCGACCTGGATCTTGGCGGTTCGATGCAACCGCGATTTTCCGCCCCAGTAGCCCTCGGCCAGATTGAGAATCTTCTTGCGTCGATCCTTGCGATTGGACGATCTTTTGACACGCATGCTGTCTCCCTACTTCTGCGCCGCGAGCATTTTTTTGAGCACCTTGGCGTCACTCGGTGACACGATGGTGGCCGAGCGCAGCTTGCGCTTCCGCTTGCGGGTCTTTTTGGTCAGAATATGTGAGTGATAGGCGTGGTGGCGCTTGAACTTGCCGCTTGCGGTTCTCTTGATCCGCTTGGCGGCGCCACGATGGGTCTTCAGCTTTGGCATAGCGGGCTCCTTAAAGCTCCAAAGAGCGTGTGTTGACGGCGTTTATGATGCGGTCGGCGACCTCGTCGATCGACTTCACACCCTCGTCCCTCCGATGCCGCAGTCTGAGGGAAACCGTATTGTCCTTCGCTTCTCTCTGCCCCACCACCAACAGATAGGGCACCTTTTGAGTCTCTCCATCCCGAATTTTATAACCGAGCTTCTCCGAGCGCTGGTCAACCTCCACCCGCAACCCGCGGGCACGGAGGCTGGCGGTGACCTGATCGGCGTAGTCGTTGATCTCGTCGGTGACCGGCAGGACCCGCGCCTGCTCCGGCGCCAGCCATGGCGGCAGGTCGCCGCCGAAGTGCTCCAGCATCACTCCGTAGAAGCGCTCCAGTGATCCCAGGATGGCGCGGTGAATCATCACCGGCCGCTTCTCGCAACCGTCGGAGTCGACATAGGTCAGATCGAAGCGTTCGGGCATCTGGAAGTCGAGCTGGATGGTGGCCAGCTGCCATGATCGGCCGAGGGCATCGTGGACGTCGAAGTCAATCTTCGGACCGTAGAACGCTCCCTCGCCCGGCTTCACGGTGTAGTCGAGATCCTGACGATCGTCGAGACACCGGGCGAGCACGGCCTCGGCGTGCTTCCAAACCTCCGGGTCGCCCATCGCCTTCTCAGGCCGGGTCGAGAGGTAGACCTTGACGTCTGCAAAGTCGAAGAGATCATAAATTTCGAAGACGAAATCGAAGAGGGCGGTGATCTCGGCGTCGATCTGTTCGGGCGTGCAGAAGATGTGGGCATCGTCCTGGGAGAAGGTCCGCACCCTCGTCAAGCCCGTCACCACCCCCGACCGCTCGTAGCGATGGAGTCGGCCGAAGTCGGCGATTCGCCTCGGCAGCTCTCGATAGGAGTGGGCCCTGTCGCCGTACAGCAGACAGTGCGACGGACAGTTCATCGACTTAACGCTCGAGGATCGCTCCTCGACTTCGTCGAAGGCGTCGGCAAAGAACATGTCGTCGCGGTAGTTGTCGTAGTGTCCCGAGCGCTTCCACAGCTCGACGTCGAAGATCTGCGGAGTAATGACCTCGTCGTAACCGTAGGCACGGTATTTCTCACGCATGAGCTCGATGAGGGAGTTGTAGACGATCGTCCCCCGCGGGTGAAAGAACGGGCTCGCCGGCGCTTCGGTGTGGAAGGAGAAGAGATCGAGTTCGCGGCCCAGCCGCCGATGGTCGCGGCGGCGGAGCTCCTCGAGGCGGGCGAAGTAGGCCTCGAGTTCCTTCTTGCTCGCGAAGGCGGTGCCGTAGATGCGCTGCAGCATCTCGTTGCGCTCGTCGCCCTTGAAGTACGCGCCCGAAGCCTCGAGCAACCGCACCGCACCGATCTGCGAGGTGCGCTGGACGTGCGGACCGCGGCACAGGTCGAGGAAATCTCCGTGCGAGTACAAGGTAATCGTGTCGCCCTCGGGGATGTCCTCGAGCCTGATGAGCTTGATGTCCTCACCGCGTTCGGTCATCACCCGCTGCACCTCGTCGCGGTCCACTTCCCGGCGCTCGAACTCGAGGTCCTCGGAGAGGATCCGCGCCATCTCCTCCTCGATGCGCTCGAAATCTTCGGGACGAAAGGGGCGTGGGAAGCGGAAGTCGTACTGGTATTTCTCGGAGTGGTCCCGACGGCCGGCGTCAATCGGCGTGCCCGGCCACAAACGTTTCACTGCATCCGCGAGGACATGCTCGGCTGAGTGACGGATGACATCGCCCGCCTCGGGGTCCTTGGCAGTCACGATCCGGAGGTCGGAATCACTGGTGATGGGCGTCCGCAGATCCACCAACTGACCATCGACCATCCCCGCGATCGTGTCGCGGGCGAGCCGCGGGCCGATGGCCTCGGCCACCTCGAGGACGGTTGTGCCCGCGGAAAATTCCCGCGCGCTGCCGTCCGGCAAGCTCACCTGAATTTTTTCGGTCATGTTCTTCTCCCAGCAACACAAAAACCCGACCGTTGGGGGTCGGGTTTCTTCGGATCTCCGCGATGGTAGGCGCGCGCGGACTCGAACCGCGGACTTCATCCGTGTGAGGGATGCGCTC
>CAYPBC010000361.1:0-3135 GCA_964408845.1 uncultured Thermoanaerobaculia bacterium | reverse complement strand
AAGGCCTTGAGATCGACGTTGGCGGCGTCCATGTGGGCGAAGAACTCGCGCCTAGGTTCGGGCAGGATCTCGCCCGCGGTGACCGCCACCGTGGCGATCCCGAGCTCGTGACAGGCGTCCGCGACATCGACCGCGTACTCGAGGAAGATGACCGGATCGTTGTAGGTGAAGGCGATGCTGCGGCTGCCGGTGGAGGCGGCGGCGCGGGCGATGGCTTCGGGTGAAGCGGCGTCGGCCAGGGTGTCGTACTCGCGCGACTTCGAGATCGACCAGTTTTGGCAGAAGCGGCAGGCGAGGTTGCAACCGGCGGTGCCGAAGGACAGCACCCCGGTGCCGGGGTAGAAGTGGTTGAGTGGTTTCTTCTCGATCGGATCGACGCAGAAGCCCGACGAGCGGCCGTAGGTCGTGAGGACCATGCCGTCATCCACGTTTTGTCGCACGAAGCAGAATCCGCGCTGGCCTTCCTTGAGCTTGCACAGACGCGGACACAGCTCACACAGCACCCGCCCGTCATCGAGCCTACGCCAGTAGCGGCCGGGAACCACCGAGCTCATCGAATCTCCATACTTCATTGATGAGCCCATCCAGGACAGATGTCAACCTCTAACCATCTCCGTCTCCTTGCCCGGACTCCTACCGTCCACGGCCCTCGCGACGAGGTCCTCCACGACAGTGCCACACCGACCGGACGCTTCCGGCTGAGGATGCAGATTCAGGGCGGCAATTAAGAATTAAGAATTAAGAATTCAAAATCAGCCTTTGGCTGGAAGCAGCTTCCCGCTCACTTCCCCAAACCCGATCCGGATCCCGTCCGCCTCGCAGTGGCCGCGCATGATCACGGTGTCGCCGTCGGCCAGAAACTTCCGTTCTTCTCCGTTCGCCAGCTCGACGGTCTCGGCGCCGCGCCAGCTCAGCTCGAGCATCGAACCGCGCTCGTGCTTGTCGGGGCCGCTGATGGTTCCCGAACCCAGAAGATCGCCGGGCTGGGCGTTGCAGCCGTTGACGGTGTGGTGGGCGAGCTGCTGACAGATGCTCCAGTACATGTATTTGAAGTTCGAGGTGGCGATGGTCTCGGGCGCGTCCATCCGCTCCGTCTGCAGCAGCACCTGGAGGGGGATGTCGTAGGCGCAGTCTCCGTGGGTTTTCAGATAGTCGAGCGGCTCGGGGTCGTCCTGGGCGGGGCCGGCACAGCGAAAGGGCTCGAGCGCCTCCATGGTCACTACCCAGGGCGAGATCGAGGTGCCGAAGTTCTTGCCGAGGAACGGTCCGAGCGGGACGTACTCCCACTTCTGGATGTCGCGCGCCGACCAGTCGTTGACCAACACCATGCCGAAGATGTGCTCAGCCGCCTCGGCAATCGGAATGCGCTCACCGAGGGCGTTACCCGGGCCGACAAAGAACCCCATTTCGAGCTCGAAGTCCATCAGCCGGCTTGGCCCGTAACTGGGGGTCTCTTCGTCGTCGGCCTTGGTCTGGCCCTTGGGCCGCTGCACATCGGTGCCGCTGACGACCACCGAGCTCGAGCGGCCGTGATAGCCCACCGGCAGGTGCAGCCAGTTTTCCTGGAGGGCGTTGTCGGGGCCGCGAAACATGGTGCCGACGTTGGTGGCGTGCTCGCGCGACGAGTAGAAATCGGTGTAGTCGCCGATGGTTGCCGGCAGCAGCATCTCGACCGACGCCATGGGATGAAAGGCCGCCTGTCGGAGCGACCCGTTGTCCCTGATGGTGGAGTTGCCGATGCTGAGGAACTGGGTCAGACGGGCCCGCGCCTCGCGCCAGGCGGGGCGGCCGAGGGCCATGAAGGCGTTGAGCGTCGGCTGCCGAAAGGCGTCGCCGTCGTCCAGGGCCCTGCCGGAGAGGAGACCGCGTTCGGCGAGGACCGAGAGATCGAGGACCGCATCGCCGATCGCCACCCCGATCCGTGGCCGCGCCCCGGCCGAGGGCCGGAAAATACCATAGGGCAGATTGTGGATCGGAAAGTCCGACCCTGTGGGAACGTCGACAAACGATAGCAGGTTGGGATCGAGAGGGGTCACGACACGTCTCCTATGATGTTGAGATCGTATAGATCATCGCGCGGCTCGGAGAAGCTGCAGCTGCCAAAGGTGGTGAGCAGGCGCTCGCGCGCCGCCGCCACCTCGTCGGCTGACGCATCAAGATCGCGCCATGCGAAGCGGCCGTCTTCAATCGCGAATGCCTCTGGGTCGACCTCGGCCACGATCTCCGCGAGCCGGGTGACCGGCAGGTCGTGAGCGTGGGCCAGGGTCGATGCTGCAAAGAGGTTGAGGAAGCCGTGCACCATGGTGTCGACTTTCGAATCGTAGTGTCGGACGGGATGGTGCAGCCCCTGGGTGGCCTTGAGCGGCACGCCGGTGGCTCGGCAGGTCGCGATGGCCGCGGCCACCGCCATCGGCTCGGGGACCGCCGCCGCGTCGAGGCCGCCGCAGCGGATCTTGAGCCCGACTCGGCTCGTCGGGTCCGCGCTGCGATCGGTGTCGCGCACCGCCGCCGCCGCGGCCGGCAACCGCGGCCGCCAGTCGCCGAGCAGCGAAACCTCGAAGAATGGAGTCATCGGAGTTGAACCGCCGCCGGTCAACCGCCGCCACGCCTTTTCGACCGCCACCGCCGCTCCGCCGGCTTCCGGGAGGCGAACCTCGAAGACGTCAACGACGGCCCGGCCGGTCTGACGGGTGGAAAACGCGGTGATTGTCGCGGAGTCGTGATCAATCGCTGTCAGGAAGTCTTCGAGCGTGTCGCCGCCGCTTCCCAGCACCGAAATAGAGATCGGGAACAGCGGAGGACCGCTCTGGGCGAGCAAAGGCTCCAACTCGTCGAGACGCGTTGCCGGACAGACAAAGCGCGCCAATAGCCAGCCGTCATCCTCGCCGCGGTGCCGCAGGAATCGCTCGAACGCTTCATCCATGGGTAATCGCGCCGGTGGGAAGAGACCGGCATAGTCGATGATGCCGTCAAGTAGGGCTTTCGCACAGGGGTCCATCGTTGCTCCGTGACGCTCGCGTTCACTTGAGGCGATATGGTACCACCCGTCTCCGTCTCCGTCTCCGTCTCCGTGCCCGCCCTCCGGCGAAGAGCTGCCGCGAGGATCGCCTTGCCCGGCCGGGGTTCGCGGCACGC
>CAYPBC010000360.1:0-3136 GCA_964408845.1 uncultured Thermoanaerobaculia bacterium | reverse complement strand
ACGGAGACGTTGGAGGGATCGACGATCGTCAGATCGTCGACCAGGTAGGTCCACGAACCATCGAGGGTCTCGACCTCGATCGTATCTCCTAGCTTGATGTCCTTGAGTCCGCGGAAGAATCCGTCGCGGTGGCCGGCGACGGCGAAGTTGCCGTCGGTCCCAGGCGCCGCGGTGCCCTGAATCCAGCCCACCCCGCGGTTGAGGGTCAGATCATCGGTCCCCGGCAACACCGGGACCTCGATCTCCAGCTTCCGGATTCGCATCACCGCCATCGGCACGCCAAAGTCGTGGAGGAGACTCTCCCGGTACTCCTTTGTCCGGCCGTCTGCCCACAAGCTTGTGTCCACCGGCACGCCGGAAGGGATCTCGGCCTGGGTCATCGGCGGCACCTCCACACGGACGGCGCGGGCAGCCCGGGCGGTCTCGAAACGGGCAAGGTCGCGGCGGCTCATCACCTTGCCGTGCACCCACGCCGCAAACCATATCCCGACCAGCAGCACGCCGGCGATCGCCGCGCCGTACTGGATGAACCGCAGCCCACGTGAGGACGCGCCTTTCTGTGGTTTTCCGCCAGACATCAAACCTATTCGCTCCCCTTCTGGATTGGCATGGAATGATACCTGATCCTCGGGGGAAATCAAGAAATCTCGAAATCTGCTGATCACGAAAGTGAGCCACGTCACCTGGCCTGCGGAATCGCGATAAGGTGAATATGCGGGCTAGATTCAGCCTTCAGGGTTCGCGGTCAGCTCGGAGATGGCGAGCAGGCCCAGCACGGTGAGGCTGATGATGAGCACCAGCAGCGGCGAACCGGCGGCGCGCGGCAGCCCTGCGACGGGAGATCCGAAGCTGAAGCCGGCAAGGGCCCCCTTGACGAGGTTCCACAATCCCGGAGCGAAGGCCAGCCCAATCGCCGCCGCGACGGCCATCGCGGCCCGTTGCACCATGACGATGCCGCGGGTGGCGCGGCGGAACTTCCGCTCACGCGCGGCGAGGCGGGAGCGCATCCAGATCAGACCGGGATCGGGAAGCGCGATGGACTCGTTCGACAGGTTCTCGGCGTCGGCGGCCAGCGCCGCCACCACCAGGGTGAGCTCGGCGCAGGTCATGCAGCCGTCGCGGTGGGCGCTGAGGTCGGGGGGCCAGTCGCCGCTGCGCGCCGCGGCGTTCACTGCATCCTCAAATGGGCAGGGCTTCATGACACCTCCTCCTGCGGGCGCAGTCCCCGAGCCTTGAGCTGTTCGGCTAGCCGCTGCCGGGCACGGAACAGCATCGAGCGGATGCTCGCGGCGCGGAGTCCGAGGGCCTTGGCAATCTCGCGGTGTGACGCGCCCTCGACGTAGGCCAGCCACAGCATCTGCCGGTCGCGGGGAGAAAGCTCCGCCATCGCTCCGCCGACATCGGACCGTAGGTGAATGGCGGCGTCGTGGCCGGGCGACGGGTCCCGCTCCGGCACCTCGTCGGTCTGCGGCCGTTTGCGCCGGAAGTGATCCCGCATCAGATTGGTGGCAATCCGGTAGAGGTAGTTTTTGCGGTGATTGTCGTCCTCGCCTTCGAAATCCGAGCGAAGAAACCGCAAATAGGCCTCCTGGATCAGATCGTCGGCCAGGGCGAAGTCACCGCAACACCTCGCCAAATAGGCGCGCAGCGGGCGCGCGGTGCGCTGGTAGAGGCGGCGGAAGGCCGCCTCATCCATCGTCACCGCTCCCACCGCGTGCAAGCTCGCCTCCGCGCGGGTCAGGGAGAGCGCCATCGGAATCATCACCAGATGTTTCCACTACGTCTACGGTATCAGGCGTTTTCTTCGGTCGACCCGTTGATCAGCCCCCAGCTCTTCGAGAAGAAGTAGGCGGCAGCGCTCGAGGCCAGGAAGCCGAGACCCAGACAGAGCCCGAGAACACCGATCACGGTGAACGCCTCGGCGCCCTCCTGCGGAACCTGTCCGCGCAGGAAGATGAAACCGATGCCGAGAAGGCTGATCACGGCCCCCGCCTGGAGGGCGGACAGGATCCGGCTGTAGGGATTCGCGCGCTCCTTGGAAGCCAGCGCGAACATCTTCTCGCCGGCGTCGCTGTGCAGGTACTCGACGGCCTCGGGCGAGCTGCCGAGCTTTTCGAGCAGCTTGTCCTGCAGCGCGTAGTGGAGCTTGGTGAGCTGGCGCTGCTGGATAAAGTTGAGCAGAGCCTTGAACGCCCACCCCATGATCACGAACATGGTCGGCATCACTATGATCATCATCACCGTTTCTTCGTTCATGAAATCCTCCTCGTCGTAGTCACAACTCAATACGCGGTGACCGGTGGAGTGGTTAGCAGGCTTGGTTACACAACCTGGTGAGATATTCGGACTGGACCTGTGCTACCATCCCGTGATCAATATTGAAATGGAGAATCAAAATGAGGAAAACAGCAGTCTACGCAGCAGCCCTGCTCACAATCGCAGCTCTGGCTCTCCCGGCCACGTCGGTCGTCGCCGAGGAGGACTGGAAGTCCATGAAGCAGGCGTCAAAGGCCATGAAGATCAACGAGACGGCAGACGACGCCCTGGCCAAGCTACTCGCCAAAAACCCCAAGGCCAAGGAGCTCTATGCGAACTCCTACGGTTGGGCGGTCTTTGACAACCTCAAGCTCGCCCTCGGCATTTCCGGCGGCGGCGGTAACGGCGTCGCGGTGGTCAAGGATACCGACGATCGTACCTATATGAAAATGGGCACCGCCGGCGTCGGCGTCGGCCTCGGGGTCGACAAGTATCAGGTGATCTTCCTCTTCCAGAACAGCCAGACCTTCAACAACTTCGTCAATAAGGGCTGGCAGGCCGATGCCGGCGCAACCGCAGCAGCCGGCAAGGCCGCCGTCGATGTCAAGACCAACTTCGTCAACGGCCTGGCGATCTACCAGATCACCGAAAAGGGCCTGATGGCGAACGCCGACATCGCCGGCACCAAGTACTGGAAGAACGACAAGCTGAACAAGTAACCGTGGCCCTTAGGCACACCCCAGCTTCTGCGAAGCACGACGTCTTGGCTTCAAGGAACCAGTAAAGGGTTAACCCGCTCTTCTCACCGGGTTTCGTAGCGAGGGTGGCGAAGCGCAAGTATCCGCTGGGTTTGTCGCGAATCGAGCGACGCAGTCGTAGT
>CAYPBC010000359.1:0-3164 GCA_964408845.1 uncultured Thermoanaerobaculia bacterium | reverse complement strand
TCCTCGAGATCGATCCTTACCAGCTGATGGTCCCAGGTGAGTGAGCCGAGGAGGTTGCCGTCCGGGAGGAGGACGATGGCGGTGAGGCCAAGGAGGTCGGAGCGCTGCAGGCGGGGCGGCGAGTCACCGCTGGGATCGATGATCCACAGCTCGCCGGGGAACGGGGCGCTGGCGGCGAGTTCGCCGGAGGGCAGCAGCGCCAGATAGCCCTCTTGCTGGTTGCCGGTGTTCCAGCCGGGGACCACCAGACGGCGCTCTGTCACGCCGTTGTCAGGATCAACGAGGAAGATCGCTCCGTCAAAGGGAACCGCGGCGGCCACCAGACCACCGGCCCACGCAAGACCGACCACCGGGGCGGGGAGCTCGGCGACGATCTTCCTTTGCCAGCCCGGAGGCGAGTAGCGGAGGATTCTTCGATTGCCCGTGTCGGCGACCAACAGCGAGCCGTCCGCCTCCCACAGCAGATCCCGCGGGCCGAAAAGCCCGTCATCGATCACCTGAGGGACGCCGTCCGGACTGATGAGCTGCACGCGGCCGTTCCAGGTATCGGCGACGGCCAATCGACCGTCTTCGGCGAGAGCGATTCCCGATGGTTCGCGAAAGGCGCCGGGTGCGGCGCCGAGGACGCCGAAAGTGTCGAGGCAGGAGCCCCGCATTGTGTACCAGCGCAGCCGGTGGTTGAGGGTGTCGGCGACCACGAACCAGCCGGATGGAGAGACAGCCAGCCCTCGCGGCTCGTTCAGTCCGGCGTCGGTCAGTGGGGTTTCCCTGTTCCATGGAGAACGACATTGGGGCGCGGGGAGCTCGAGCACGGAACCGTCCGTTTGCACGAGCCATAGACCCTGTTTGCTCCCGGCAACGGTGGCCAACGACCCAGCGCCATCCATCACCCGGCGCCAGGGCAGTTCGGCGCCACCGCTGCGAAAGAGCCCCTCGCTACCGAGGGCCCAGAGGTCGGGGCGGCGCCAGGCCAGAGCTCTCACACCGGTGAGAGAACGGCCGACCAGGCGCTGCGAGCTGCCATCGCCGACCCACACGTGGGACCCGTCACTCCACGCCACCGCAGGTCCAATAGCCGCTGCGGCAGTTACGGGAACGTCGTCAATCTGTTGCCAGACGTCGCCCTCGCGGCGCCAGAGGCCGTCTCTACCGCCAGCCCAAACGACAAAGTCGGCCGTGATGAAGTCGATGCTGCGAACCCTCCCCGCGTTCCGCCATTGCTCGCCGGTGAAGAGCCACACGGTTCCGTTTTGGCACGCAACCCAGCGTTCCTCTCCGCGGCGAGCCAATGAGGAGACGTTGCATCCAGGCGACGGCAGACCGCCGACTGGGTTGGCCTCGGTGTCGAGCTCGATGAGGCTGCCATCGCGCAGAACCACGGACGCCCCAAAATCATCGACCGCGAGCGATCGGACGAGGTCGTCCGAGACCGCAGGGATCTGCCCGATGAGTCTCGTACCGGCAGGTGATTCGAGCTTTGGTGCAATTGCGGTGTTGCCTTGTCGATCATCGTCCCCGACGCGATAGAGGATCGAACCGTCCTTTTCGGCAAAAATCGAGACTCCCGGCAACCCCTGCAACGGATTGGTAGCGTCCAGGCCGTAGCGTTCGCGCTCGACATCTGCGAGCGCGATCCAGCCCACGCGAAAACGGTCGAGCACAGCCCGGCGCGCCCTGCTGTCGATGCTGCCGTACAGGGTCTCGAGGTCCGCGACACGGGCGGCGATCTCTTCCGGCGATTGCCCGCGCTGCTTCAGATGCCAGTCCCATCCGACCACGGTGGGTTGGCCGGTGTGCATTGTGATGCGGGTGAACCGGCTATACGAGTTGCCCACCGCCTCGGCGATCGTCTCACCGGGGCGGGCGACGCCCTGCAGGGCGCGCACCAGGAACCAGGTCTGGGGGTCTGTGGTGGCGAGGAAGGCCTGTCCATCCAGAGTCGGTCGGGGGGACGCGATGCGGGGCCACAGCCACCCCTGTGCGATTCCCAAAGGTAGGTTGGCCATTGCTACCAGCTGGAGAGGGAGCCAGACGGCGACGACGAGCCGGCGCCTGCCGCCGCGAGTGCGAAGCAGGAGAATGGCGAGAGCGACTGCGAGCAGAACCCACACCCCGTTGTACACCTTGAATAAGGTGTTCATGCGATCAATGAGGGTGAAGCGCTCTGCCGAAGCCACGGCCATAGCTCCCATCGTCGCCAATGACCACGCGAGACGTGAGAGGCGATCAGGGGTATGAACCGCAACCGTGACGAAGATGGCGGCGGCGGCGAGCCCGAGAGCAGCTGCGCTCGAGCCGAACGAGAGCCCCGCGATGATCCCGATGGTGACCGTCGGCAGCACGATCCACAAACGGCGGCCGAGGCTGACCAATGCCAGCGCACCGAGTGGGATCAGGAAGAGCCCGAAGTGGCGCAGAATCGCCCACGCAGGCGCAAAATCGGCATCGGTGAGGAAGAGGCCCCGTTCTCCCGCGCCGGCGCCTATACCGGCGACGAGCTCCACCACGAAGGGCGCGGCGGCGAGGAGGCTGACGGCTGCGGCAGTGGCGAGGCGGCCGATTCCGATCACTGGGTGGCGAGCGGCCGCGACGACCCCGACGCCAAGAGCAGTACTGAGAATGACGAGATCCCACGGGTTGGTGGCCACCAGAACCGAGGTCGAGACGCCGCACAGGATCGCGGCAACGATCCACCGCCGCCCCCCGGCTTGGACGCAGATCCATCCCCAAATCAGGGCCGCCAACATCACCGGAAGCGCGATGAAGTGGCCGTGAAGATCGGCGAAGAGGGTGGTCCACAGAGGGTACTCGTCGATAGCAAAACCGGGTATGACCCGCGAGGTTGCCCACCACACATCGAAGAGGTTGCCCTTGTCTGCCGCCGCGACCAGCCACGGCCACGCCAGGTTGCCGGTGAGCACTACCAGAATCACGGGCAGCCACGCCGCGCCCCATCCCCGCCGCCGCGCGACGAACAACCCGAGAGCCGCCAGGATAGCGGCGCTGAGAGCAGGGATCGTGGCCGACATCAGGTTGTAGCCGACCGCGGGGCTGCAGCCGGCGATCAGGATCGGGAATGTCGCCAGGACCTGACCGAAGTAGTAGTAGTGGAGGGGCATTCCGGCCATCCAGGGCTCGCCGGTCGGCCACTGCGGGGCGCGCAG
>CAYPBC010000358.1:0-3182 GCA_964408845.1 uncultured Thermoanaerobaculia bacterium | reverse complement strand
GAAAATCGCAATCGCTATCGGGATCGCTATCGCTATCAATTTGACGCCACCGATCTGAGGTTTCGATACCGATTGCGATAGCAATCCCGATAGCGACAGACACATCCGATATGAAGGCAGGGCGCCATAAGGGCCTTCATCCAATGATGACAACTTCCCGAGAGCTTGACACAGCGTAGGATTTCTGTATATTCCTAAATAGTTATATGGAGGAATGTATGCGCTGGCTCATGCTTTCGATGCTCATCTCGTTCACAGCGACCATGGCTCCGGGCGCCGAATTGGCGATTCAGGAGGCGGTGGCTTCCGCCCTGGCAAACAATCCCGAAATCAGGGCGGCGAGCGAACGCACAGCGGCGGCAGCCGAACGCCTCAAGGGCGGCAAGCGGCACCGCCTGCCTAAGATCGGACTCAGCGAAACCTATCTCTACACCAACAACCCTGCCGAGGTCTTTGCCCTGACCCTCAACCAGGGACGGTTCGACATGGAGGGGTTCTTTCTCTCGGATCCGAACAACCCCGACCCCCTGTCCACCTGGATAACACGAGCCGACCTGGTGCTCCCGGTTTACACGGGTGGCAAGCTGTCGGCGCGGATCGGACAGGCCGAATCGATGGCGACCGCGGAGGAGCGTTCCCTCTCCCATACTCGCGAGAAGGTCACCTTCGAGACGATCACGGCGTATATCAACCTCGCCAAGGCTCGCGAACACAAGGCGCTGCTCGCAAAGGCGAAGGCCACAACCGCCGAGCACGTCAGAATCGCGGAGCAGTACGCCGACCAGGGCGTGATCCTCGAGGCCGACGTGCTGCAGGCGAGGGTCTACCTGTCACAGACGGACGACCTCGCGACGCAGGCTGCGAACGGCGCCAATCTCGCGCTGGCGGCCCTCAACTTCCAAATGGGTGCGGACCAATCTCTGCCACGCGAGCTGATGCCGCTGCCCCCGGCAACGCCGGTGGTCGAAAACCTCGCAAGCTGGACTTCGGCCGCCCTCGAGGACCGACAAGATCTTGCGGCGGCACGGCTCAAGCTCGAAGCCGGCCGGCTCGAGGAAAAGGCGGTTCGCCCCGGCTATTATCCGGAAATTGCCGTGCTCGGCCACTACGATCTCTATGACGACGCAATCTTCGGCTCCAACGGCCACTCGGGCTCGGTGATGGCGGTGGCAAAAATCGACCTCTTGGGCGGTGGTTCGGACACCGCCGCCCGTGTCGCCGCTCGTCATGAAACCGCCTCGTTCGAGGCTGACATCCACCGATTCGAAGAGGGGGTGAGACTCGAGGTCCAGCAGGCCTGGCTCGACCTCGTATCCGCCCGCACTCGCCACGTCACCGCAAGGAAATCTTTGGCGGCCGCCAACGAGGCTCTCCGCGTCCGCGAGAGCCGGTTCAAGCAGGGCCTGGACAAGATGAGCGACCTACTTGACGCCGAGACGGCCCTGCGTGAGGCCGAAATGCGTGAGCTCGTCGCCCGTTATGACATCTCGCTCGACACCCACCGGCTGCAGTACGCGTCCGGAGCAACGTTGAGCATGGAGGATTCGAAATGAACGTCCGAACTCGGTTTATCATCGCCCTGGCGCCGATCGCCGCCATCGTATTCATAACCGCCTGCGGGCACGATGAGCCGCACCACACCGGCGCCAGCCCCGACGTGTTGAACGTCGAGGTTGTCAAGGTCGAACGAGTCACCGGACCGAGACCGATCGACGTCCGTGGTACCGTGCAGGCCGCGCGACAGGCAACCGTGTCGAGCCGCGTCATGGGTCCGGTTGTGGCGCTCAAGGTGCACGCCGGCGCGATCGTCGCCGAGGGCCAGACGCTGCTCGAGATCCAACCCGAAACCAGCGAAGGTCAACTCGCACAGGCCCAGGGCGCTCTCGCTCAGGCCAATGCAGCCCTATCACTGGCCGAACGCAACTACCAGCGATACCAGGCCCTCCATGCGGAAAAGGCAGCCTCCGATCTCGAGCTCGACATGGCCAAGATGCAGTTCGAGCAGGCCCGCGGAGCAGTGACTCAGGCCGATGGCGCCGTGCGCTCGGCTTCGTCGGTGGCCAAGGAGTCGATCGTTCGCGCCCCGTTCGCGGCGCGCGTGATGGATACCATGGTCGAAGTCGGCGATCTGGCCGCGCCCGGCCGCCCGCTGGTGCGCCTCGAGTCGCTCGAGGAGCAACAGCTGTGGCTTACGGTTCGTGAAGCCGATAACCACCGGGTCGAGATCGGGCAAGAGGTCGAGGCGCGATTCGACAGCCGCCCCGAGATCGGTGTTGTCACCTGCCGCGTCGTCGAGATCGGTCCCTCGGCAGATTCCGCAACCCATACCTTTACCGTCAAGGTAGCGCTCGAGGGGCTCGACGTGAGGTCGGGTCTATCCGGACGGGCGCTGCTTCCGGGCGACCCTGCGGAGTATCTCGCCGTCCCAGCCTCGGCGGTCCACCGCCGCGGCGGTCTTGAACTGGTGGTTGTGCGGGCCGCGGACGGCACCGCCAGGACCCGGGCTGTGACCACCGGTCAGACACTGGCCGACGATCGTGTGGAAGTTCTCTCAGGGCTCGAGGCCGGTTCCGTGGTTGTCGTGAATGCCCCCGGTCCGGTAGCCGACGGCACTCCCCTGGAGATCCCGTCATGAGCGACCGCGAGCACCTGACCCCAGACACCGACCCCGGCGCCGAGGTGGCCGATTCGATCCCGTCGGCAGAGGAGATCGAACGCGCCCGCCGTGAGGCCCTGCGTCTGAAGATGACCAGACGTCCCCTGGGCGTCTCGGGGAGAATCGCCAAGGCATTCCTCGAGTCGAAGCTGACCCCGCTCCTGGTGGTCTTTAGCCTACTCCTCGGCGCATTTGCCGTTCTCATCACCCCCCGCGAGGAGGAACCGCAGATCAAGGTGCCGATGATCGACGTCATGGTCGGTTTTCCTGGCGCCACCGCCGAGGAGGTGGAGCACCGAGTCATCACGCCACTCGAGAAGCTGCTGTACGAAATCGACAACGTCGATTACATCTACTCCACCTCTCAACCCTCCGGCGGCATGATCATCGTGCGCTTCGTGGTCGGGACCGACCCCGACCAGGCAGTGGTCCGGGTTCACGCAAAGATCCAGTCGGCATTGGACGAGATGCCCGACGGAATGATGCCGCCGGTCGTCAAGCCGCGCTCGATCGACGACGTGCCGGC
>CAYPBC010000357.1:0-3182 GCA_964408845.1 uncultured Thermoanaerobaculia bacterium | reverse complement strand
GGAGGTGAGTTCAGAGCGACTGTTCGGCGACCATCGTTTCGATTTTTGCGAGGACTTTTTCGAGGCGTTGGGTGACCGGCGATGTCGAGCGCGGGCGCCGTGCGTGGAGCCGCACCGATTTCCATAGATCCCGATCCTGGTCTTCGAGGTCCTCGGTGCGGAGTCGCAGGCCGTGGCGGGCCAGAATCGGTTCGAGGCGTGTCCGGTTGCGCCACAGCTTGCGGCGGGTGCTGTTGTAGGCGTGCTCGCACACGGTCTTGCGATTCGAAAACGAGAACACGTTGGTGAAGAACATGTCGTAATCGTCGCGGCGGGGCTCGAACACGAGCACGTCCTTGTCGGCGTAACGGGTCTCGTATGCGGCCAGACCGACCCCCATCCGGGAATGGACCAAGGTGCGGAAGGTCTGGGCGAGGACGGTCGGCAATCCGCGGTCGACGAGCTGGCCGCGGCGCATGACGCCGAGCTCGACGGAGCGGATGGTGTCGACCGGGACGATGGGGTTGACGCACAACACGAGGTCTGCGCCCTCCTCCAGGGCCACCGACGCATGGACCGTCTTCAAAAGGACTCCGTCGACGTAGTTGCGGCCATCGATGAGCACCGGTGGATACAGACCGGGCAGGGCGGTCGAAGCCTGGACCGCGGTTGAGATCGGCACGTGGTCCAGCCCCGGTTCGCCAAATCGAACCGGCCGTCCGGAGTCGAGGTCGGTGGCCACCACCACCAGCTTCCGCCTCAGCTCTCGGAAGTCGTCGGTGCGGCCGTGCATGCTGAAGATCTTTTCGAGGTAGGCGCGAATCGGTTCGTTTCGGAAGACCCCGACCGGAAGGGCTCGCGACAGCCTGGTCATGGATTCGAATAGGCTTGAATCGAGCGGGTGGGCGATCATTTCCCAAAAGGCCTCCGCCAACAGGCGGGGCACCTTGAGACCGCTGCGCACAAAGCGTCCGATGGCGGGAGACATGAAGTTCTCTGGAACGAAGGGATGCTCGCCTGGTTCGGGTTTGACAATCGCCCGGCACATCTGGGCGGTTGACAGATTATTGGCGAGGCAGGCCGTGATGAACGCGCCGGCGCTGACGCCGACGTAGATGTCGAGGTCGTTGAAATCGATGCCCTCGATGCACTCATCGAGGGCGCGAACGGCGCCGATCTCGTAGATCGACCCTTCCGGTCCTCCGCCCGCGAGCGCGAGTCCGATCCTAGCCCGCATATCTCACCGGCTTTCTGCTGCGGCCGGCGATGCACCGCACCCAGCGTTGTTTGCTCGCCTCGGGGTACTCGACGTACTGCCGAGTACGACTCCGCGCCCCTCGGGTCGAAAACACCGCTGGGCACGGCACCTCGCCAACCTCGCGACGAAACCCGGCGAGATATGTGGGCCGGCCGGCACTTCTCACCTTCCGATTGCCTGAGGTCGAGCCGGGGCTGGGATTCAGGATTCCTTGGTCTTTTTCGGTGTGGCAGACTCACGGTCGGAGTCCGGGCCCTCGGTGTCGATGGAGGCAAGCGAGGTTTCGAGGTCCTCGAGGCGTTCACGAAGACGCCCCATTTCCTCTCGCGCCCGGCGAACAGGTCCGATACGATCGATGGAGGCCTGAACCAGCTGATCCATCCTCGTTTGCAGCTGCTCGACCCCGGAAGAGACAGCCTGCTCACCGATTCGGATGAGCTCATGGAGCATCTCGTTCGGTAGGAGCGAGGTTCCCTTCCGACCCTCTTCGGAGATGATCTGGGTCAAGGTCTGCGAGGTAACGTCGTCCGTCGTCTTGTTGTCGATCACCCGAATCTGTTGGTCGGCTCGGATCCAGCCCGCCAGCTCTTCAAGGGAGACGTAACGGCTCTCCTCGGTGTCGTACAGCTTCCGGCTGCCGTAGCGCTTGATGAGTCGAATCATGGTCTCTTCTCCATCGCCGCACGCGTCCGCCAATGCCGGATTTCACCGCGCGGCCTCTCCATCACTGTAATACCGCGGTGCGGCATGCATGTCAAGACCCGGGGTTCTCGGCGGCCCGTCGAGAAACCGAGCCAAGGTACTCAACCGGTTGAAGATCTGGAGACCAAAAGGAGTTTTCGGAACCGCTGGAGTCGATCGCGGATGTTGACGTCTCTGTGGTTGAGCGAATGCCGCATTGCGGCAAAACATGTGCTCAGTCCGTGAAGGGTACCGGTCGGCCGACGCCATAACCCTGTGCGTAGTCGACCCCGATGTCGGTCAGGGCGCGCTCGATTTCCGAGTTTTCGACCCACTCGCCAATGGTTTGGATGCCCATGGACTCACCGATGCGGTGGATCGCGGCCACCATTTCGCGTTGGATCGGATCGCCGGCGATCTCGCGTACCAACGCACCGTCTATCTTGAGGAACTCGACGTCGAGGCTCTTGAGGTAGCGGAACGAGGACAGACCGCTCCCGAAGTCGTCAAGGATGAACCGGCAGCCGCGATCACGCAGAGATTGTATGAACTCGAGCGCCACCGAAAGGTTCGAAATCGCCGCAGTCTCGGTGATCTCGAACATCACCCGGTGCGGCGGGATCTGGAGGCGATCGAGCCCGTCCAGGATCAGTTGCTTGAGCTCTTTGTTGCCGAAGCTCTGACCGGAAAGGTTGATCGTGAAAGCGGCGGACTGATCCGGTCGGGGGTCACCGAGGCTGCCGATGGCGTTGAGCGCGGCGCCGACCACCCACAGATCGATGACCGGCATCATCCGGTAGCGTTCGGCGGCGGAAATGAACTGACCCGGCACGATGATGCTGCCGTCGACATCGACCAGCCGCAGAAGGAGCTCGTCGTACTGGGGTTCGTCGCGATTCTGGAGCGGACGGATCGGCTGTTTGAAGAGACGAAATCTGTTCTCTTCGAGAGCGCGGTTGAGGCGTTCGACCCACTCCATCTCGGTGTGCCGGACAGTGATCGCCGAGTCATCCTTTCTGCTGATGTGAATTTCGTTTCTGCCTCTGCCCTTGGCCACATAGCAGGCGGAGTCGGCGGCGCTCAGCAGCTCGGCGAGATTTCCATGGCCGCCGACTACGGGAACGATGCCGATACTGGCGGCAATTTCGAAGACCCGATCGTGCCATTGGAAGCGATACTGGCGAACGGCGTCGATCACCGCACGCGCGTGCTCGGTGGCCTCGTCTGGATCATGGTCGGCGAGGAGAATCCCGAACTCGTCCCC